>DASTKE010000236.1:0-2050 GCA_035716105.1 Ktedonobacteraceae bacterium
GAAGTTTCCATTTGTTGACCCACAAGAGCCGAAACTGTTTATTGCAACGATGGCGTCGGGCAACGCTGTACACGCTAATGATCCCTTTGCGGAGATTCAGAGGCCGGTAAGGACAGCGGTCGCCATCGATATGGAGAGCGCCGTCTTCTATCGTGTCGTCACCGAGGAGGTTAAGGATATACGCTCGCTGGTAGTCAAGGGGGTCTGTGACTATGCCGATAGCGAGAAGGATGACTCCTACCATACCTATGCTGCCGAGGCTTCGGCGCTTTACCTGCTCAGCTTTATACAGCAGTACATTACTCCTCGCCCTTCTGCCGCCGTACCGCCTGCACGCGGACTTGAGCCTGCCCCGCCGGACGAGAAAGCCGACGCGCTCAAGCTCTATTTCGTTAGTGCGTCGAAGGACGCCCGCTACCGGCAGGAGATCGAGAAGCATCTCATCATTCAGATACGCCAGGGGCGCATTACCTGCTGGCATAGTTACGAGCCGGTGGCCGGGAGCGAGCGTACTGATGAGCGGAAGCGCTATCTGCGAGAGGCGCGGCTGATTCCGCTGTTGATCAGTCCCGATCTGTTGACGAGCGAGTCGTTTTTCCAGGAATTGCAGCAAGCATACGAGCACCACGTGGCCGGGCGCGCACGGGTGATCCCGGTGCTGCTGCGTCAGACGAACGATTGGGAGGCCATTCCATTTGGTTCCATGAAACTGGGCGACCTGGAACCTGTACCACACAGCCGCCGGTTTCTCCTGGACAGCCCACGCACGCTTGACGAAGCCTATGCCGGAGTAGCCGCCAGCATTACCACGGTTATCAAGCAGATGTTGTCCGGCTGATAAGCTATATCGAGATCAACGGGACTGCTGCCAGGGCGAGGAGAATGCCGACACCCTGGATGCGCGTTACGCGCTCGCGCAAGATGAGTGCTGCTAGCAGCACAGTTGCCGCCGGATAGAGCGAGGAGAGCACGGCGGCAACATCCAGGCGACCAGAATGGGCGGAGAGGATGAAAAACGCATTTCCCATTGCATCCAGTACGCCCGCGAGCAATATAAGGGGCGTAACCGACTTTTTCGGCAGTGCCTGCTGTCGCCGGAGCAGCGCCATCAGCAGCAAAAAACAGACCGAGGTGAGGCGCGCAGTAGCTAGAGGCCAGAAGACTGCCGTATGGCTCACCTGGCTGATGAGGATGAAGAAGCAGCCGAAGCCGCAGCCGGCTAGCAGGGCGAGGCCGATGCCCTCTGGACGCCCTTTTGCATGTTCCGGGCGTGATATCAGCCCAATTGCCAGCAGTGCCAGGATGAAGCCGCCCAGTTGCAGCAGGCTGGGAAATCCCTGGGTAAAGGCGCTGAAGAGGGTGGGTAGGCCAGCCGTCAGCACGGCAGAAACGGGAGCGGCTATGCCCATGCGACCTGCTGAGAGCGCGGAATAGAACGAAACTAGCCCGATCGCGCCCGCAATGCCAGCCAGCCCTCCCCAGGCAATGTCTATAAAGGCAGGGAACTGCTCTTTCCAGATCAGTGCCAGCACAAAGAGTAGTACAAATCCAACCGCATAGGCAGCGATAACAACACTTGAGGCATTGGACTTACGTGAGGCAAGGCCACCGTTGAAATCGCCGCTTCCCCAGCAAAGGGAGGCGGCAAGGCCAAAGATTACCGTTGCGAAAGAGCTGCTCATATTTGTTCCTTGAAAGATGGTATTTCCTGGCGATCAATGCCGCTACAGAGGACAGTTAAGAAACCCATCTTCTCAAAAATCTGCCGCGAATGCAAGAGCCAAAGAGCGTTTTCCGCAAGAGCCATTCTCTTGACAGAAAAGCAAGAGAAATTTTCTTCTTCTCTTTGCGTACGTATATTTTTAAGGAGATGAGTGAAACTTGATGTGTTTCTCAACAGTGAAAATAAAGTATAGAATAAAATTCTCGATGGTATATTGTAGAAAACGATGTATATAATCTGATAGAAGAGGTATGCAGCGAGCATGTAAAGGGAGAGGGTTGATGTCCTGGGAATTCAGTCCGTATGCGCTACCTGTAATCATCTCAG
>DASTKE010000237.1:0-5791 GCA_035716105.1 Ktedonobacteraceae bacterium
AGCAATGATGCCTCTACACGACCACGCTGCGCGAAAAGGAGAGAGAGGAAAGAAAGGTGTCTGCTAGAAGGTCGAGGGCGGCGGAGTCTGCCCGGTATAATCGCCGATCACAACGGCGGAATACGGGGCATAGAGTTGATCTTGCCCACTACCGATCACGTTGGTCATGCCATACTGGAATTTGATGCTCTTATTTGGGCCAATAATGATGGCACGATTGTTGAATTGGTCGGCAATCGAGATATCGCCGTTAGCCAATTGTACAGCACCGGTCGGATTCGGGTTGGGATTGCTGCCCGCTCCCTTGTTGGTGAAGTACTGGAACACCAGTTGCTTATCGGGCGAGACTTTGATAACCCGGTTGTTGCCTGAGTCAGCAATCAATGTAGTGCCGTCGGGCAGGCGACTGGCAAAGGCCACAACATTCAACCCCAGCGCCTTACCAACTTGCCAGACGATATTACCGGAGCGCGTAATCTCAATCACGCGATTGTTATTCTCGTCGGCAATCAGAATATGGCCGTTTGGCAGCAGTTCAGCGCTATTGGGTGAGTTCAGCGCGCCTGGGCCAGAGGTGGGACCATAGGACCAGACGATCTTCTTGCTGTTGCGATCAACTTCGATCACGCGGTTATTGCCCTGGTCAACAATCAAGATGTTGTGATTCGGCAGTTGGATGGCAAATACGGGCGTGTTCAGTGGGCTGCTGATGCCGATCGTTCCATATTGCCAGACAATCCTCCCACCCTGATTGACGACGATCACGCGGTTATCAGGACAGTTTTGCTTGAAGCCACCGGCTCCAGCCGCCGCACCTGTGCCAGGAATCAGCGTCAGGCCACCGGCCAGCCGTTCAGCGTCGTTGGGCGCGATGACTGCACCCAGCCCCGGATTACAGAGTGTCGGGTTGCCGCTGCCAAAGGTCCAGACAATCTGCTTGTCGCGGTTGACTTCGATCACCCGATTGTTGAATTGATCGGAGATCAGGACATTGCCGGGATGGTTAAAGCCATCAATCGCGGCTTGCGCATGGACGTGATACGCATTCGAGAGAGAGAACGAGAAAGCGAAGACCGCCACAACCATTACCACTGCCAGACCGCCGAGTAGTACCTGAACCCGATGTTGTTTGGAGACCATTGGATACACCTCCTCGGTAAACAAAATAGTGGGAGCAAGCATACGTATCTGTTGCTATCTGTGGATGCATAGCGTGGTTTGTTGCCCCACAGGTATATACGTGATGAGGTTACAGTCTCGCCGACCAATTTTGCCAACACGTAGAAAGTCAGTGCAGATAGCTATTTCTAACTGGACAGGAAACAAAAAAGAGGGTGAAGAGTGCTATTTCTCGTCCCAGGAGCCGGAAGCGGTTAGCCAATCGAGCACGGTTTCTGGCATACGCGACAGGGTATCCTGCCTGGTCGAGCAGCGGGGCAAGGTATGCAGCACAGTTGCGCCGTACTCTTTTGAAGTGATGCGACGGTCGAAGAGCACGACCGCGTTACGGCGCGTATCGCTCCACGCCAGTCGGTTCAGGGTACGACGCACCCGTAAAGAGGCGAGCGGAACTGTCAAGTGATGCAATTGATCGGAAAGATGTTCGGTACGGGCTGCCAGCGGGGGGTCATTCAAGACAGGCATGGGCAGGCGCGCAATCATGGTGCAGGCGGGAGTACGAGTGATCTCCTCCGCGCCATCCCAGAAATTGCCGGTACCCAGCAAAACGACGCGCCCCTGCTCCTGAAAAAGATTCCAGAGCTGGCGCGGGGAGCCATCAATGCCATGACCCAGGACAAGGATACCTCGCGTTTCCAGAACAGGCTTGATGGTGGCATAAGAACTACGCAGAGCCGCGTGCGAGGTAAAGAGCGCGACCAGTTGCCCATCCAGGGTGGTAGCGAGTTGCACCAGTGCCTCGTCGAGGTGGCGCTGGTACTGGGGCATATTGGGTTCAGGCACATCGTTGGGCAGGTAGAGCAATGTCTGTTCGTGGTGTTCGGTGGCCACGGAAAGCGCCGGGCAGCTATCAACATCAAGCCCCAGACGGCCAGCGCTGAATGAAAAATTGTGATCGACAGCCAGCGCCGTACCCGCGAAAATGGTGCTGTAATGCTCGCGCAGCATCAGACGCTTCACGACGGTTGCAGGCTGTATCAATTGAGCGTGCAACACCGGAACGCTCTCTATCGTCGGCACAGGCGATGTTGACGAGTCAAAACGGCGCTTGCCTGATTGCCCTGTTGGAGGCGAAGACGGTAAACGCAGCCAGTAGACCATATTATCCTCGCTCAGTGCCATTGCCTGCTGGCCAAGCTGTTTGAGTTGCGACACCTGTTGTCCGGTGGCGGCAAGTTCCAGCGCAATCGAGTCGTCCTCACTGCCATTGAGTGGATTGCGTTGGCGACCGCGAGAGGTGGTGAGCAGCATTTTTTCCGCCTCGTGCGTAATATCAATGACCGCTTGCAGGCGCTGGGCAAGCTGCTGCCAGGCGCGTTCCACGTCCATCCAGGCCCCCAGATTGCGCGTCGCATTCGTCAGGCGCACCGGTTGATCCTGCCGTTCGTTGTTGCGTCCGCCATGCGCACGTCCCGCCGACTCGTTTTTGCCCCTGTCCTTGCCTCCACCGCCAGTTCCCTGCTGCATATACTCTTCGAGCAGGCGATGGTATGTTTGAAACAGGGTTTCGACCGAGGTGCGCGCCTGATGCAGCACCTGAAACCAGGAAAGCATCCGGCTATCCAACTCTGTCTTACTGATCGTTGGCGTGGTTGAGAGGCCACCCACTCCATGCTCGTTCAGCGTGGGTGCGGCCAGGGCAAGCAGCCCTTGATAGCGTCCATCCGGCAATTCCGTACCAATGGTATTGAGCAGGTCGAGCAAACGTGTCTGGTCAAATTCTTTGCTGCTCCAACGAGCGATCTCATCGTCCAGTACGTCTGCATCGAGAAGTAAACGCTGGGGAATACCCGACAACAGCGAATGGGCCTGCGAAAGATCATCAAGCAGGCCAGCATGGGTCGTGACTACAATCGCAGCCTGGTTGACGCGCTCCTCCGCCCGGCTGACAAAACAATAGCCTTTTTTGCGATAGAGACAGCGTTCGTAAGCGGTACTGCCATGCTTATCAAGCGAGGGAAGGCGCTCGATACCAGAGGAGATACGGCTCCAGGCCGAAATGTCCTGTGGCAGCATTGTCAGTTCGCCGCGCTCACCCGTGAGCGTCTGCTGCACCCAGAGACCCAATTTTGCCATGCCACGGGCCTGTTCCGCCGTCAACTCGCCACTGGTGCGCCGCAAGGCCGCGCCATACCAGCGATGCACGCAGAGATAGCCTCCCGTTTCGGCAAGGTACGCGACCGGCATCTGGCTGGAAAGCAACGCCTGCAAACGTGGAAGGACCGACTCGACAAGCCGACGCGCCCCCTGCTGGCTGGCGCAGGAGATCACCAACCGCCTCGGTGGCGCATCATCTTCCTGAGCAGGTTCAGTTAGCCACTCAAGCGCGGGCAACAGGGCAGGAGTATAGTCGCTGCCCCCGGTCGTGACCTCAATCAAAAGCGGCGTGCTATGTTCAAATGCAGCATACACCTCAGCACGGGCCGTTTGATAGCTCTGCGGAGCCGCGGCTCGCTCTTCCTGTTGCTCAGGAGCGACTTCGATCAGTGTGGATGCCTGCTCAAGCGTGCCAACTGCAATAGCAGAGGCTGCCTTGTCACGAGGAGCTTCCGCGGATTCACCGGCGCTCTCGGCTGAGCGAGCGATAGCCAGGGAAAGTACTCGCGGGTCTACACCCAACTGCGCGGCGAAGAGATCGCCCAGGCTGCCGCGCCGGGGGATGCCGCGCACGCCATCTTGCTCCTGGCGCTCGCGCAATTCCTCGCGAAGAAAGGTCAGCAGCGGCCAGTTACGGGGAGCATCAAGGCTGGAGAGGTCCTGTAAGAGTCCAAGATCAACCGCTCGCAGTCGCTCGTAGAGGGCTAGAAAAACCTCCATTGCCAGCACAGTATCCACCATTGCACGGTGTCGTCCCGGCGTAACCGGCACACCGAGCGCCTCCGCGACCTGCCCCAAACCGTAGCTCGCCAGGGAGGGCAACAAGACCGTCGCCAGCTCAAATGTATCGATCAGGGGATTATTGCGGGCCAGTCCACGGCGGCGCAGAAAACCGGCATCGAAGGGAATACTATGCCCCACCAGAGGAAGATCATCTATGAAGAGATGCAACTGCCGGGCAATGGAGTCAAATGAGGGCGCACCTACCAATTGCTGAGGTGTAATACTGGTCAGACGCTGGACACGGTAGGGAATCGAGCGTCCGGGATCGACTAGCGTCTCGAATCGATCAAGCATCGTCGACCCCTGGAATTTGATAGCCGCGACCTCAAGGATAGCATCCTGTTCGGCGTACAACCCCGTTGTTTCCAGGTCAAGCGCCACGCGAATTGGCGGATTCTTCGCCATAATCTTTCCTTACTGCCGTTCGATCTGATAACCAATGCTTCATGATGATCTCCGGGTACGCCGCTCCCCCGCTACTGCTCAAAGACAGAGGAAACGGTCGGAGGCCAGCTTTTCAGCAGTGCTCGCGCCTTTTCCGCGGCTCGCCCGCGATGGCTGATGCGGTGCTTCTGTTCCGGTGGCAACTCAGCGGTCGTCTTTCCCAGTTCAGGCACCAGGAAAATCGGATCGTAGCCAAAGCCGTTTTCTCCGCGAGGCACTTCCGTGATAACACCCTCAATCACCCCTTCTACGGTACGATACACCCCTGACGGTTCCGCAATAGCGATGGCACAGCGAAAGCGGGCGCTGCGCCGCTCTGCCGGAACCGCCCGTAGTTGTTCCTCAATCAAACGAAAGCGCTCAGTATAGGGCGTTTCGCGACCTGCGAAACGGGCAGAGTATATGCCGGGCGCACCCCCAAGTGCGTCTATCTCTAAACCAGAGTCATCAGCGAGAGAGAGCAGGCCCGATATACGGGCATAGGCCAGGGCTTTTAGCTCCGCGTTTTCAGCGAATGTACTTCCCGTTTCCTCGACATCCATTTCAAGCCGGAGATCACGCAGAGATACAAGCTGAAATGGTATATCCGCGAAAATAGCCCGGTACTCTTCCAGCTTGTGGAGATTTGTCGTCGCAAGCAGTAGCTCACGCATGGGTTTCCCTCTAGGTTACACAGCCAGAGGAATCATTGGGACACCTGAGACTGAAATACGGCACTATAGTATCATATCACACGTGTGTTGTCGAGATTAATTTGCTGCCCGGTTGCCTTTCTTGTACCTTGAAATGCAACCTCAAGAGCGCTGGAGCGGCTATTCTTCTCCCTCCATATGTCCTATCCATGCAACTTTTTCAAAATGGATGCCGTATCTGTAATTGTAAGATGGCTCCATCTTGAACGGAGAGAAAGAGAAATAGCGATGTTTAGAAATTCATGCGCTCTTTTCCATACTGTTACCAGCGATTTCGAGCGTCCCTTACTTTATAGCTTAGATCACTTGGAAAAAAGTCTGAAAAACGAACGAGAGCAGCATTACCTTGAAGTCTTCTCTTCACTGACCCTGGCATTACAGGCAAAAGATGCCCGGCTCTATACACATTCCCGGCGCGTGCAACACTTTGCCCGCCAACTCGCCTTCACGCTTGACCTTCCCAGGCACGAGCAGCAGACGATTGAACTGGCTGCCCTTTTTCACGATATCGGTAAAGTCGGCCTCCATGACAAAGTGCTCGATAAACCCGCCCGGTTGACGGATCTGGAATACGATTATGTCAAAGAGCATCCTGT
>DASTKE010000238.1:0-2768 GCA_035716105.1 Ktedonobacteraceae bacterium
AGTAGGGCTGCCGCAGGCAGCCCTACTGGAACCGCACAGCAACGCAACGACTTTTGTTCAATCAGGGCAAAATAAAAACGCCCTTCATCCTCAAAAGGACGAAGAGCGTGAAACATCGTGTTCGTGGCTCTCGTGGTACCACCTTCATTCGCCGCCGCCTTACGGCCAACAGCCTCAGCATAAGGAGCCTTTCAGTGTAGTAAACAGGCAGGCCACCCGCCAGGGGATGGCCCTACTATACACGGTCAATACGCCTCTGGTGTATTGGTGAAAAGGCTCTTACCGGCCCGATTACGGGAGCCATCCGGTCAGTTCTACTTTCGCTCCGGTTGAGATGCCGGGCGATTTCTTCTGACAGCTACGGGGTCTTTTTCGCGGTTGTGTCCACACGGGCTTTCCAGCAGCCGCCCGCTCTCTATCTGTCCTACCAACCGTTACTCGTCCCGTCAGCGCTTTTCGCTATGAAATTGTAAGCTGTATATCTTATAACATCTCCGGCTGGGATTTGTCAAGGGCAACGGAGGGCAAAAAAGAAAATATCCCTTAAAGGGGGAGAGGCTCCGCCTCTCTGCTCGCAGCCCCAGCAGTAGAGGGAATCTATCTGCATGGCATGGCCGCGAGCGCGAGAAGGGAGCCTCTATGAAAAGAGGGGAGGAGTCTCAGGTGTGGAGGAGCACCCGGTTGGGGGACGATCTAGAGGAGACAGTCTACGGGGGGATAGAGTACGCGAGCCGGGGGAACTGGCCCGTCTCTTTCAAGTGTTTAGCCGCCTGCTTGCTACACAAGTATAATACCCAACTCGGCAGTAAAAGTCAAGGCAAGCGAGTAGTAAATTTCTGCTAGCCGCTTCAGGCTGTTTGATCCTCAGGCCACCCGCAAGGGATGGCCCTACTATATCCGCTGCGGCTCTACAAGCGGGCGGCCCATTCGCGTATAGTGGGGCCACCCCTTGCCGGTGGCCTGGGGAAAGGTGCGGGAGATGGCGCGTAGTGGGAGTACATCGCGTATAGTAGGGCCACCCCAGGCCACCGGCAAGGGGTGGGCCATGACCTCTACGTAAGGAGAGAGCGCAGCAGAGGCAGGATGCACTGATTGGCGGCGCTGTTCCACTGCCGGTAGGCGCGGACGCTGGCGAGCATAGCCTGAAGCTGGTCGGGATTGTGGACGAGCGTGGAGAGCAGCTCGCGCTGCCCGGCGGGTTGGAGGGCCACCCAGCCGAGGCCGTGGCGCTGGATAAACGGCAGGTTTGCCTGTTCCTGGCCGGGGATGTAGGCCGTGGCGATAAACGGCTTGCCCAGCGTCATCGACTCGAAGAGCATATTGGGGCCCGCCTTGCCCATCACGACATCGGCAGCCGCCATGAACGGGGCAATCTCTTTTGTGAAAGGCAAGGGCGCGAGATTGGGCATCTGCCGGTAGCGTTCGAGCAGGGCGCGATTCGTCCCCGTTGCCAGGATCACCTGCACATCTCCTCCCGTCCCTCCAACAGGCCCGGCAATTCCATTAGCACCAGAAGCCAGTACATTTTCTATCGTGCGACCAAAACGCGCCGCACCCTCGCCACCACCTTGCAGGAAGACGGTAAAGCGCTCCGGCTCAAGGTTGAGGTTGATCAGTATCTCCGCATGCTGCTCGCGACTCAAGCCAGCAGCGTGCGCAAACTGGGCGCGCACAGGCCAGCCGACGAGGTGCAGGCGTTCGGGCGCGAAGCCTGCCGCCAGAGCCTGCTCATACGTCTCGCGAGTGGGAGCGAAAGTGGCCGCGGCCCCTCGCTCGCTGAGCCATGCCGCGTGGACACCGTTCGCATCGGAGAACAGCATCACCAGGGGAATGCGCGACACCCACCGCTCCAGCACGCGCATCACCTCATACGAGAGAAACGGATACGTGGTAAGGATCAGGTCCGGTCGCACCTCGTCCAGCAGCCGGTGCAATTGGCGCCGCACCAGTCGCGTAAAGCCAGAATGTGCTATTCGCGCCCGTCCCGGCGCATCAAGAAACTGGAACTCTCCCGCCCACAACCACAACGCATAACGGCTCACCAGCCGGTAATGCGCATGAAAAAACACCGGCTGCGGGTCCACAATCGTGATCCTGCCTCGCGGTAGCCGCGCTCCCTCTCTATCGCCCACATCTCCCTCATTCCCATCATCCTCTTCAATCATATCCCGCAGAGCCTCAGCCAGGCTCACATGCCCCCCACCCGTCTTCGAGGTCAAAATAAGTATATTCTTTCCTGCCAGCATAGAATCTTCATCGCCTCTCCTTTTTGCCTATCCTACCCCACTCACCCTTGCCTGACAAGAGGAGGGACGCTCAGGGCGTAGTTCATATTTTGCACAGAGTGAGGATGGGGCAAACCGTCTCCGTCCCCCGGACGGCCTCCTGCGAGGGGCCACTCAGCCCTTCCCGTCCACCCCTGCCTCTACGTCTGTCCATGAGAAGTCATGGATGAATAGACCTCCAGCCTGTGCAAGATCGCGGGTGCGCAGGTAGAGACGATCCGTCATGTCAAACTCCCATATGCTTTTAGAGACTTCTTTCAACGGGTCCCTACTTTCTACCACATTGAACACGCCTATGGAGACTGAAGAAGTATCCGGTGTCCTCATACGCAAGCTCTATCCGCTCCTGAACCCTCCAGTTGGGCATTGGTGTTGTACAGTAGAAAGGTGATCCAGTAAAAAGCCTGGAAAGCTCTTGATCAACACGTCTGTCTACATTTGAATGGGAGTGCTGCCTCACATGGTACAACAGATGACATCCTG
>DASTKE010000239.1:0-6872 GCA_035716105.1 Ktedonobacteraceae bacterium
CGGTCTGAGAAGATGCCAAACGTGATGCCGCTTACAACGCCGCCAGCGAGTGCCAGCACCGCTACAAGTGCCGTCACCTGCACGAAATTCGTGATATGTTGCACCCTGGCAAAATAGTATTCGATAAAGGTCATAAACAGAGCCAGTCCCAGCATGATGCAGGAGCGAGTGAGAAAGACGACCGTGAAGTTGTAGGCTCGCCAGGGCGCAACCCAGTTGCGGACAAACCAGCGCGAGAAACGATGTCTTGCACGTTCTCTCGCCTCACTGGATGGACGAGTCGCAGCAGGGAAAGGCGCTTCATGCACGCCAATCACTGTAATCAGGATACCGATCAGCAACACAATGGCCGCCACTATATAATAGATGCTGGCATGAGAGCGAATCAGACTCTTGTTAAAGGATTGCTGGTTTACTCCTCCTAAGAGGAGCGCGGCAAGCGCAAGGCTCACGACGTTACCGAGAATCGTCATCGCGCCCACGTAGCCAGATGCTTCTCCTCGCTGCTCCTTCGGTACCAGATCAGGCACGAGGCTTTGATAGGCAGGAGTAATGATATTGTTGCCTATATGCAGAACCGAAAGCCCCACGAGAAACATGATCACATTACTGGCAGAGGCCAATAATGGCGTGCTCACAAGCAAAAGCAGACCACCAAGCAAAATATAGGGACGACGCCGTCCCAATCTGCCGCGAGTGCGATCAGAAAGCGTGCCAACGAATGGTGGCATGAGTAGCGAGACAATAGATGCAGCCGTCGACAGCCACCCTAGAAATGTCGCCTGCTGCACACTGCCCACCTCACCCCCACCCACAAAGAGCAAAATCTGAGTAGGGATAACGATGGGCAACAGGGCGGCATACTGAGCATTGATGGAAAACCACAAAACATTGAGCGTCAGCTCCTGACGAATAGAGCGAAACAGACCTTTCAAAATCCTCTATCTCTCTTTCTCCCGGACAATCTGCTCTCCAGAGAAGGTTCTTCTAGTATGCCACGTTGGGTCAAAGAATGCCATTTCAAAAAACCTATAACATTGACGTTGACGTAAACGATAGTGTATGCTATGTATATAGAAAACAGATTTGAGAAAGGTGGGCATGTGGATATGGCCTGGCACAGGGGTATTTGTATGATGCGTTCTCTTCGTAGGTGAGTAGCATGGCACAGACTGCGCATAATGAAAAAAGTTCTACAGTGAGTTATGAAAGGAATGGGGATGGATACAACTGCACAGCATGAACAGGTGCAGGAGAGAGAAAGGGTCAAACGACCTTCCAGAGCCAATAGACCTATTGGCCCACACTATAAATGGATCGCGCTCACCAATACCACGCTGGGAGTATTAATGGCGAGTATCGACGCCAGTATTGTGCTGATCTCCCTCCCGGCGATCTTCAATGGCATCCATATAAACCCACTGGCACCGGGGGAAACGGGCTATTTTCTCTGGATTTTGCTTGGATATATGGTGGTCACGGCGACACTGCTGGTAACATTTGGGCGCATCTCCGACATGTTCGGGCGTGTTCGGCTCTACAACATGGGCTTCGCGATCTTCTCGGTAGGCAGCATCTTGCTGTGGTTGACACCGGGGACGGGCAACACCGGCGCGCTGGAGTTGATTCTCTTCCGCCTGGTTCAGGGCATTGGCGCTGGCTTCCTCTTCTCGAACAGCGCGGCCATCATCACCGACGCCTTCCCTACCAATCAACGCGGCCTCGCCCTCGGTATCAACCAGATCGCGGCGATTCTCGGCTCGGTCATCGGCCTGATTCTCGGCGGCATCCTGTCGTACTTTAGCTGGCGTCTCGTCTTCCTGGTCAGTGTTCCCGTCGGCATTGTAGGAACCATCTGGGCATACCTGATGCTGCGCGAGGTTGCAACCATTCGTGGCAAGCAGAAGATCGACTGGGTCGGCAATATCACCTTCGCCTGCGGCGCGACGATCCTGCTGCTTGGCATCACCTATGGCATCCAACCCTACGGAGGCGCACCGACCGGCTGGGGCAACCCGCTCGTGTTAGGCGCGATAGCGCTGGGCCTTGTCCTGCTGGCGATCTTCATCTGGGTCGAGTTGCATGTCGAGCAACCGATGTTCCACCTGAATCTCTTCAAGATACGCATGTTCGCGGCTGGCATCAGCAGCAGTTTTCTGGCCAGCATCGCTCGTGGTGGCCTGCAATTCATGCTCATTATCTGGCTGCAAGGCATCTGGCTCCCCCTGCACGGCTACGACTATGCCATCACACCCCTGTGGGCGGGCATCTACTTGCTGCCTCTGCTCGTAGGCTTCGTCGTGATGGGGCCGCTGAGCGGCTGGCTCTCCGACCGCTTCGGCGCACGCCTCTTCTCGACCACTGGAATGCTGATTCAGACGGTTGGCTTCCTGTTGCTGACCATACTGCCCGTCAACTTCGACTACATCTGGTTCGCGCTGCTACTCTTCATGCTCGGACTGGGACAGGGCATGTTCTCCTCACCCAATACCTCCTCGATTATGAGCAGTGTTCCCTCCGAGCAGCGCGGGGTCGCCTCCGGTATGCGCGCAACCTTCCAGAATTCTGGTTCGCTGGTCAGCATTGGCCTCTTCTTCAGCATCATCACCATTGGACTGGCCTCGGCGCTGCCCTCAACGCTTTTCAATGGGCTGACCCAGGCAGGCGTCCCGGCTGCGACAGCCAGCAGCATCGCGCATCTGCCGCCGACCTCCGCGCTCTTCGCCGCTTTTCTCGGCTACAATCCAATGGCGACGCTGCTGCCTGTACACGTGCTCCACGCTCTGCCTGCTGCCAATCAGGCGAATCTCCTGGGTCGCAGTTTCTTCCCGAACCTGATCTCGCCCCCGTTCATGATCGGCTTGCGCGGCGTGTTCTACCTTTCCGCCGCCATGTGTTTCGTCGCCGCCCTGGCATCGTTCCTGCGCGGAAAACGCTACATCTACGATCAGCCAGGGTTCACAGTTGAACAGAAATAACAGAGCGTACAGCAGGCTTGCAGGGGCGTGATCGCCTCTGCAAGCCTGCTGTACGCTCTGTTATTTCTGTTCATTTTCCTTCTCGCGCAGCTTCCGCATGGCTGTCTCGTAAAAAGGCGCGGCGAAAACACGCGCCTCCGCTATCTTGATGCGTTCGTACATCCAATCAAACTTGGCGCGCACCGTCTCAAGCGTCCAACCAGCGGGAGATGTACCGATGCCGTGTAGGAAGGAATCGACATTGACCTCCAGGAAACTGATGCTATCCGCCGCCTGCACCTCGTCCGCCTCTGGCCAGCCACCCGTCTCGTGGACGCGAATCATCCGGGCCACCTCTGCAATCAGGGACTCAGAGGCCGCATGCTGGCGCAGAAAGTCACTGACAACGCGAGCCGAACGCTCAGAGTGGGCTTGAATATAGACCGGATCGTTCGGCCCATGAGCAAGGTCTTGCCGTGGGCTGTCTGGTCCTGGAAAAGCCCGCTCCATGTCGTGAGTAAGGGTTGCCAGCAACATGGCCTCAGAAGCGCTGGGGTCGATACGTCTGAGCCATTCCTCTGCTTTGAGCAAGTGCTCAGCACCGCCATAGTTTTCTCTGACCCACGTACGAGAGAGTTCAATCAATGAAACATCTGTTGGCTGCATTGCTCTTTCTCGCTCCTCCTCATAACGCGAATCCGCTAACCTATATTTACTGAGACGATACCTGTGAATGTACCGACAAAAATCTGACGTGCGTACAGGGTCGGAGTGGCGAAGCGAGAAACTGTACCGACCGGAAGCGTCGCAATAACCTTGCCACTTGTGGCATCGAAAGCATAGAGACTTCCTCCTGCTGAGAGGCAATAGAGGGTGTGACCGCCGACAACCGGTGAGCCAATGACTTGCGAAGGGGCTTGCCAGCCGAGTTTCATCTGGGTTCCGGGTCCGATGGTCAACTGGCGCAGCCCACCGACGCAGGGAACATAGAGCACCGAACCAACCTGTGCGGTTCCTCCAAACGCTTCGCATACCGTCATTGAGTTGGCCTGCCCTCCAATACCTCCCAGGGCATCGGCATGGAGCAGGTAGCCCGTGCCGCCCTTACCATCCGTGTAGATGAGTCCACCGGGCAACAAGGCAGGCGACATCGAGCCGAGGTCGGCATCGGTCGCGTTTTCCTGCGCCCACTGCACGGGAGCGAAGGCATCGAGCAGTTGAAGCGCCGGCGATAATTTCAGGACTGAGTCGCTGTGATCCCAGGCACCGGCAGTGGAGGCACCGTTGCCTACAGCTACATAGAGATTACCCGCCGCGTCAATGATGGGACCAGAAGGTGCCCAGATGCCAGCTTCACGGGCCGTGGGAACTATATAGGAGAGCAGAGAACCCTGTCCATCCGTACGTGCGGCGACGATCGTGCCACGATAGTCGGAACAGTCACCGGCAAGGCCACCATAGGCGATATAGACCATGCCGTGAGAGAGGGCAAGGGCGGAACGCTGTTGATGGGCGCGAGCATCCATACCGGGCAGATCGACGGTGCGACGCATCTGCACCTTGCCAGTATCGACATTGAGGCCAACCAGAATGTGCGAGGGGCCGCTGATCTCGGCGACGGCAAAGACGAGATGGGTGGCTGGATCATAGACGGGTGTACTGGTGATGCCCAGTGGATCGATATTACCGCAGGGCAACGTCGACTGCGGAACGGGCTGGCCAACATTCGTGTGCCACCGCACCTGACCCGTCTGAGCATCTAGAGAGTAGATCGAGTCACCCTCGGTCACAACGATTACATGGCCTGCCACGACCAGGGGTTCAGCATAGACGGCCCCGTCCAGGCGGACATTCCAGGCCGTGGTGAGTTTCTTCGGGTCCGGTATATTTGCCAGATAGCCGGTGTGTGTGGCGTTGGCATGGTACATTGTCCAATCAGCACCGTTTGTCACTGTTGTTGGGGTGGACGCCACGCCCGTCGCTAAAGAGGTCGGCGTGATGGTATCCGCGGGTGTGGCCGTGGGCGTCGAAGATGCCTGACCTGAAAACGGTACGTTGCATGCAGCAAGCACGACGATAAGCGACAAGAGACTAAACCAGAGCAATGTGCGTGTATGTACATGGACGATCTTCACCCAATTCCTCTACTTTCATGAACAAGGACAGGAATAACGCTGTTATCCCACTTTCTCTACCTGTCCTATTTTAGTATAGCTGCCCGTGGCAATGCACAAGTCATTCGGCGGCAACGAGACGCTAAAGATGGGATTGAGAGGACGCTCAATCTGATAGTTCCCCAGGCGGCGTCTAACATAACTGTCCTGTTCTATCATTTAACACCCGTTCAGCATGTATTGTTTATCGAATTTGTACTCTACATGGCGTTGTGGACAAACACGAAGGATGTTTGATAGGTATGTGAGTAGAGAATTTGCAGAGAGATGTTGTATTCGTGCAGAGGCAAGCTGTTCCATCAGCAATAACAGAACGAAGCGCTAACCCAACAGTGCTAGCAGAGCGCGTGGCAGCGACGATCCGCTGCCACGCGCTCTGCTAGCACTGTGTTTACTCAGCCGTCAGACCATGCTCCTTCAGGACATTCCACACCTTCCACGGAGCGATCGGCATATCGATATGGCGCACGCCGACATGGGCGAGCGCATCGACGACGGCGTTGACGATGGCCTGGGGAGCGCCAACGGTGGGCGATTCGCCGACGCCTTTGGCCCCGATGGGATGGTGCGGCGATGGCGTGACCGTGCGACCGGTCTCCCAGGCTGGCGTCTCCATCGCAGTTGGAATCAGGTAGTCCTGGAAGTTGATGCCCAGGGCATTGCCATCCGCGTCATAGGTAATTTCCTCGAACATCGCGGGGGCCAGTCCCTGCGTCAGACCACCATGGATCTGTCCCTCAACCACCATCGGGTTGATGATGGTACCGCAGTCGTCGATGGCGACGAAGCGGCGAATGTTGACCTGACCCGTGCCACGATCGATGTCAACCACACAGATGTAGCTGCCGAACGGGTAGGTGAGGTTGGGCGGGTCGTAGTAGTTGACCGCTTCCAGACCCGGTTCCAGGTAGGGCGGGCAGTTGGTGTAGGCGGCAAAGGCCAGCTCCTGGATGGTCTTGCCCTTGCCCGGAGTACCCTTGACGAAGAAGCGTCCCGGCTCCCATTCCAGGTCTTCCTCGCCCACTTCCAGCAGGTAAGCGGCGATCTTCTTCGCCTTGTCGCGCACCTTACGAGCCGCCACTGCCGTTGCCGCGCCGGCCACAGGCGTGCTGCGGCTGGCATAGGTTCCCAGCCCGTAGGGAGCGGTATCCGTATCACCGTGCTCGACATCCACGTCGTCGGGCGACATGCCCAGTTCGGCGGCGATTATCTGGGCAAAGGTCGTTTCGTGTCCCTGGCCCTGCGTCTGCACACCGATACGCGCCAGTATCTTGCCGGTCGGATGCACGCGAATTTCGCAGCTATCGAACATCTCGATACCAGCGATATCAAAGTGCTTGCCGGGGCCAGCGCCCACGATCTCGGTGAAGCTGGAGATACCGATGCCCATCAGTTCGCCCCGCGCACGCTTCTCCGCCTGCTCGCGCCGCAGGTCTTCATAGCCAATGGTATCCATCGCCAGCTTCAACGCGCCCTCGTAGTTGCCGCTATCATATGTCCAGTCGAGCGCCGAACGATAGGGGAAAGCTTCGGGCTGGATGAAGTTTTGCAAACGCAGTTGGGCCGGGTCTTTTCCCAGGTCATGCGCCAGCGTATCCATCATGCGCTCGATGAGGTACGAAGCCTCGGTCACGCGGAAGGAGCAGCGATAGGCGATGCCGCCGGGAGCCTTGTTGGTATGCACGGCATCAACATCGACAAAGGCGTTTTTGAAGTCATACGAGCCGGTGCAGATGTGGAA
>DASTKE010000240.1:0-5697 GCA_035716105.1 Ktedonobacteraceae bacterium
AGGGGCGATGCCTTGTGCTCGCCCGTGGCTTGCAGAGATTGGCCACCACGGGCGAGCACAAGGCATCGCCCCTACGACTTCCCGTTTCTTCTCCAGAGATATGTTCTCTCTACCAGTACCTATTGACACTTCAGTAGAATCACTCGTATACTGCTTGTGCCAGGAAGTTATGATGGATTTTTTTGTAGTGTACGTACCTATCTATAACACCGTTTAATCTTCTGGGACGAGTGTGGAAGAGAAGCATCTATGGAGCAGCCAGCCCAATTAACGATCATACGCACCGATAACCTCTATCGTTTTCGCCTTGAAACGCCTGATGGCCCGGTTCATGGGAGCCAGGAATACGTGACTGAACTGAACGCAGACGCGGCTGAGCGGCTGCGCCGGGCGTTGCAAGGCGCGACGCAGTATATGCAAATGCTTGCTTTTGCCGAGGCAAAGCGCCAGACGACAAAGCTGGGCGCATTGAACGACTCGCCCTTGAAACTGGGGCGTTTCCTTTTTGACACCCTGATTCCTTCTCCCTTGCAGGACGCGCTGCGTCGCCTCGATTCCGCGCTGATCCTGAGCACCAATACGCCAGATATTCCCTGGGAAGTGCTCTTTGATGGCGGGAAGTCGGGGCGTTTTCTCTGCCAGTCGCTGAACCTGGGCAGGCAGGTCAACACCGGGCGCGATACGCTCAACCGCGTGCCGTTGCCAGATCGCACACGCAGGCTGAATCTGGGCAGGCGCGAGTCACTGGGACTCTCCGTGCTCTTCCTGGTCAATCCGACCGGAGAGTACGCGCTGGCGGAAGAAGAGGTTGCCACACTCTGCACGACGCTGCCCGAATCTATCTCACGCATCATCCTGTATCGACAGCAGGCGAACCAGCTTGAGATGCGAATGCGTATCAGCGCCGATTCTCCGCAGGTGCTGCACTATGCCGGGCCAATGCCCATCTCCACATCGTCGGGCGAGCCGGTGCTGGCCCTGGCTGGCAATTCCCGCCTGGATGGCAGCGCGGTTGAGCAACTCTTCCAGTCGCTGCCGCGCCGTCCGCTTGTCTTCCTGAGCTATCATGGCGAGGAGTCTCACGGTCAGGGGCGCAATGGGGGGTCGCAGTCGAGCCAGCGCGAGCGCGAGGAGGCGATGGAACGCCTGGCGGAGAGCTTGCTGAACGCGGGAGCCGGGGCGGTGGTCGCGGCGCGCTGGCCCATCAACGCGGCCCGCGCTCGTGAGTTTGCCACGCTCTTCTATCAGGAGGTGGCCGATGGCCTTGTGTTGGGCGAGGCGTTGCGCCGGGCGCGGGTCAGTATGGCACAGCATCGTCCCGAAGACACTTCGTGGCTCTCGTTCCTGCTCTATGGCGACCCTACGCAGCGTCTGGTGTCCGCGGCGGTCTCCAACAAGGATCGCAACTTCGAGCCAAACTTCGACGCCATCGATGAAAGCCAGGTCATGCCCAATATCTTTCCCTCTTCCAACGCGCTTGATCGCCGCTTCTTGAAGGAGGTGCTCGGCCTTGCGCTAGCCGAGGCACGCCGGATGCGCAAAGACTACCTGGGGACGCCTCACCTGTTTATCGCGCTGACCAAACTGGACGGTGGCTGCACGCAGGATGCCTTGCGCACGCTGGGCTTCTCGCCCAAGCAGGTGCGCGACGTGATTCGCCTCGCGCTCGGCAACGGCAAGGCCGGCAGCGATACGCCGATCCTGCCGACGCGCCGCTGCAAAGAAATCTTGCAGACTGCCGAACGTCTCGCCATGAGCGCTGGTTCCAACGCCATCGATGAGCGTGCGATAGCGCAGGCGGTGCTGAGCGAGGGCGATGGCGTGACGCACGAACTGCTCACCAAACTGGGCATCAATCCGGCGCAGTTGATCGATCTGTGCCTCTCGAGTACGGCCCATGCCCTGCTCGAACTGGTTCCCTCGGTGAGCGCCGATCCCGCCGCCGCGCCCATCGAATTGCCTGCTGGCATGAACATCGATGGCGGCGCGAAGGGCGGCAATTCGGTGCTGGAACGCCTGGGCCGCGACCTGACGAAGCAGGCCACGCTGAAGCAATTGACGCCGCTGGTAGGGCGCGAGAAAGAACTGCGCCAGTTGATGCAAACCCTGATGCTCAAAGACCGCAACAATCCCATTCTGATCGGTGAGTCGGGCGTGGGCAAAACTACCATTATAGGCGGTCTCGCCCAGCGCATCGTCGATGGCAAGGTGCCGCCCGAACTGCGTGGCAAGCGCGTCATCGAACTCTCCGCCAGTTCGCTGGTCGCTGGCACCAAGTACCGGGGCGAATTTGAGGAGCGGCTGTTGAAGGTGCTGGAAGAGGCGGAAGGCGACGGCAACACCATCCTCTTCATCGACGAGATGCACTTGCTGATCGGGACAGGCCGCGCCGCCGACGGCAGTATTGACGCGGCTGGCATTCTCAAGCCTGCTCTTGCCGGTGGTCGCCTGCGCTGCATCGGTGCTACAACGCCGCAGGAGTACCGCACCATCGAGAAAGACGCCGCGATGGAGCGTCGCTTACGCCCGGTTATGATCGAGGA
The DNA here is from genome assembly GCA_035716105.1 of Ktedonobacteraceae bacterium. Lineage (GTDB taxonomy): Bacteria > Chloroflexota > Ktedonobacteria > Ktedonobacterales > Ktedonobacteraceae > CADDYT01. The sequence continues at coordinate 2,544 of DASTKE010000240.1, forward strand.
ACCCTCCTCCGACGAGGCGCTGGAGATTTTGTCGGGGATGCGCGAACTCTATGAGGACCATCACCGCGTCGTCATTCCGAAGGAGGCGCTGGAAGCATCTGTGCATCTCTCCGTACAGTACCTGCCCAACTTGCGTCTGCCCGATAAGGCGTGCAGTGTGCTGGACGAAGCCTGCTCCCGTGCGCGAGTTTTCTCCATTGAGGACGAATCGCCCGAACAGGATGACCGTGACGAGGCAGGCGAGCCGCCCATCATTACTCCCGCCATGATTGCCGAGGTGATCTCTGCCCGTACCGGCATTCCGGTGCAGGCTCCTGGCCGCGAGGAGCGCGACCGCCTGCTGAACCTCGATGCACGGCTCAAAGCGCGAGTCATTGGCCAGGACGAAGCCATCAGCCGTGTGACGCAGGCCATCCAGGTAGCGCGTGCTGGTCTGAAGCCGCACAATCGCCCCTCCGGCGTCTTCCTTTTCCTGGGACCAACGGGTGTAGGTAAGACGGAACTGGCGCGAGCGCTGGCTGCCGAGGTCTTTGGTTCCGATGAACACCTCATTCGCGTCGATATGTCGGAGTATATGGAGAAACACGCGGTCTCGCGTATGATCGGCGCGCCTCCCGGCTATGTCGGCTACGATCAGGAAGGGCAGCTCACGGGAAAGCTGCGTCGTCGCCCGCACTGCGTCGTCCTGCTCGACGAATTGGAGAAGGCGCATCCCGAAGTCTTCGATCTCTTCTTGCAGGTCTTTGACGCCGGTCGCCTGACCGATGCGCAGGGCCACACGGTGGACGCGCAGCACGCCATCTGGATCATGACCTCCAATGTTGGCACTGATATGCTGGGGCGTTCCATGCCGAGTGGCTTCCGTGCTACCATGAAAGGCACCGCCGAGGAGATGCAGCGCGAACGCCTGCTGGAACGGCTGCGCCAGACCTTCCGACCAGAGTTCCTGAATCGCGTTGACGAGGTGGTCATCTTCCACCCGCTGACGCAGGAACAGACGCGATCCATTACACGCTTGCAAATGAACGAACTGGCAGCACGCTTGCTAGAACAGGGCTTGATTCTGCACGCCGACGATAGCGCCATCGACCTGCTGTGCAAAGAAGGCTTTAGCCCAACACAGGGCGCTCGTCCCCTGCGCCGCGTCATCGAGCGCCTCCTGACGGTGCCGCTCAGCCTGCGTATCCTGCTCGGCAACATTCCCGCTCACGGCGAGGTACACGTCAGCGCCAGCGATGGCAAGCTCGATATCATCATCTCTGAACCCGCTGTCGTAGAGGATCAAGCCGAGGTCAGCGTAGAAGAGGTGTCATGAGATACTGGACGAGCTTACCTCTAGATCACCCGTCCCTTCCCCAGGCCACCCGCCAGGGGTGGCCTGGGGAAGGGACGGGTAGCGCTACGAGGTTCGTGGCGGCGGTGATCAAATTTTGTTCTGGAGCGAGGCTACAACGATTCCAGCCGGAGCCGCAGGCCGCGTACATGCCCGGAGCGCTGCTCAACGGTGCATGTATCGCCCGCGCTCAACGGCCTGTTCCCGGAGCGACGCTCAACAGCACAAAGTGGCACCCGATTCGATCACCACTCGCCACTGGATATAGTATACACCCGTCCACTTTATTTTCCGTTCTTTTTGCCTTCATTTTTTCTCACCGGCAAAATACCCTCTAAAACGCCCTGTTGCGCCTGAGAAGCCGTTATGCTCTTCTATTACCCACTTTCTCACAGAGAAGATTGTCTTGTGTACCAAACGAAATTACATAAGACAAGTGTGGTAATCGGCATTCGCGTATGTTGAAGGTTACTGGTTTGCATAGATGGACTCACGTAGGCGCCGATTGATCGAGCGCACCGCCGATTGATCGGCGCCTACGTCCATTTGTTAAATTGCTTCCATGTTGAATGATCTATACCTTCGTTCTTCCCGTATGTATGTCAGTGTTACCGTGAAAGCTCTGGTTGATGAAGGCTTTCAGCACCTTGTGGTAACGTATCATTTTTGCTGAGTTGTGTTCAGCACGGTTATGAGAAAGGCAGATTATGAACAGTATTCGTTTTGTTCCAACATGGCTGCATGGCTACTTCGACTATATCGGGGGTATCGGCCTGATTGCAGCGCCCTTCGTGTTCGGATTTTTCCCGGTTGGTGGCGTGGCTGTCATCCTTCCTATGGTGCTTGGCGTCGGACTCATTCTCTACAGTCTGTTGACGGACTATGAGCGCGGCATTCCGGCCTTGCGGTTCATTCCGATGCCGGTACACCTGATCTTCGATCTGGTGGCCTCGGCCCTGCTGGCCGCTTCGCCGTTCATCTTCGGTTTCTACCATCAGGCCCCGAACGTCTGGTTGCCGCATGTGATCGCCGGTGTCGGCGTCATTCTGCTGGTGCTGGTTTCGCAGACGCGCCCGCAGGCAAGAGCGCGAGCTATCGCGTAAGAATTGTGTGTAGTCAATGCATGATGAGAGGCGGTTGAGTGTGCGCAGCACACGCAACCGCCTCTCATCATGCATTGACTACACATATCACTTTGTGATGGTGATGGAGAGGTGCATACCTGCCATGTAGTGGCCGCGCATCATGCAGGCGATGCCATCCTGGCCGATAGTGGAGGTTGGGAAGGTATAATTCACTTTTTGTGTGGTGCCGGGTCCGATAGGTTCGATCTCGACGAGGTCGTTGCTGAGTTGCTCATTGGTGGGAACCTGTTTACCGTCTATTTTGCCGGGCAGGATCAGAAACTCGTGAAAGTCATGCCCCTGGTTGGCGACGATAAAGTAGTAGGGAACGCCCGCCCGAAAGGTGGTTTGTGAGGAGGTGATGGAGAATTCTTTCATGGTGATATGAACCGTCACTGCTCCAGCAACCGGTACCTCGTTCACATCTGCCATCGTGGGAGCCGCAGCGCCCTCGTCTACCTGTGTCGTTGCTGAAGCTTTAGACGTTGGAGCCGCTGTGCTGCCTCCCGCACAGGCAACAACGAACAGCGTGAGCAGTACGAGTAAAGTGAGTGGGATGAGCAGCACGCGGCTGGTTATCCCGGCACATATGGAAGTGTCTGTTTGCTTCATGGATGTTCCGTCATCTCTCTTTAATGAGCATCGACAAAATAAACCCCAATGCAATATAGCTGGACTCTTTTGTTCATCTTCATTA
>DASTKE010000241.1:0-3471 GCA_035716105.1 Ktedonobacteraceae bacterium
TGGCTGTTGGGGCCGATGGCTGCCGCCGTGATGTTGAACTTGCCAGCGAGCGCGCCATTCAGTTTGGCGTTGATGGTTTGCTCGATCTGCTGGTTATAGCTGTTCTCATTGATGGTGAAGAGGCCGAACAGGTTAAAGTTGGTGCTCAACACGTTGACGGCCAGATTGCCACCCGACGCGGTGGGGGCCATCGTAGTAACGGCGGTGCCGATCTGGAACGAACTGTTCAGATAGACATCGGATGTGATGACGAGGTTCTGCCCCTGCACCGAAATCTGGATGTTCTGGGCCGTCATGCTGCCGAAGGGCATAGTGCCGATGCTGCTGCCCATCTGCGCCAGCGACGAGGCCGGTATCTCCACGTATGAGTTCGTGTTGGCCGACGCGCTGCTGACAACCTGCTCCTGTCGCAACTGGTCGCTCCTGTGGATGGTTTGCGGCTGCATGGGAGCGTTCAATGCCTGTGTTTGCGCCAGTGCTGCTGTTTGCCCTGCCTGGGCCTGGCCGAGCGCGATGGGGAACAGCATCTTCATCGCCAGTGCCGCGCTGCCACAGGTGGATGTCGAGCTAATCGAGTTCAACTGGCCAAATGGAATCTGGAAGGTCGCAACCGGTCCGCTGACGAGCGCGGGACTACCGTTCAAGGGCTTCGCCGTGACCTGCACCGTGGATGAATTCGCGACGCTGAAGGTAATCAGCATACTGGCGGTGATGGGTTTCGGGTCGCCATTGTAGAGATGCACCTGTACGGTAGCCGCCAGCCCGCCCTGCTGTGGCTTGAGGCTGATTAATGTGACGGAGGGTTGGATAAGCGTGTTCGCCATCATCATGGCCCAGCTCTGATCTTGTGGCGGCAACTTGCTGACCATGCTGTTGAGCGCGCTGTTAAACGCCGCAGGTGCCTGTGCCTCAATATTGCTCTGGAAGAGCGGGTCGAGCGAGCCATTGGTCAGGTAGACCACCGCGTTAATCGGTGTGCTGCCGCTGGCTCGAACGTGCGTGATATGCCTCGTGAGCCTGCTGGCCGCGCTGGCTGGTGTTGCTACCGCTCCCAGCATAAGGACGGTCAGTAGCAGTACCCAGCCAGGTTGAATATATCGTTTGTGTTTCATGATGCTCTTTCCCTGTTTTTGTAACGCTTAATGTGGGAACAGTTTATTGGGATCGACCGTGCCTTTGAAGCAGAAGGGTACAGGTGTAGGTTGCGCGGCGATGCCCTGAATGGGCGGTGCCTGGATCAGCAGCACGAGCATTTCGATATTCTGACCGCAGGCAAGCGTTGAACTGGTGTGCGCCGAGATGAGCTTCACACCCTTCAACTGGTTGCGCAGGGTGGGCATGAGCGAACTGATCAGAAGCTGATTCACGGCGGTTTGCATATTTGCCGCCGCCGCTGACCCGGCGTCCAGCCCATCGCGTTTCAGGTGCTGCACATGCATCTGAAGGTTCTGGTGCGCGTCGATGCCCAGTGTGCCATCCAGTTCAACCGGCATCACACGATGAATGCCGTTGGCGTCGATATTCAGATTCAGGCTCATGACAATGTGGTCGTCAGGCAGGGGTACGACTTTGATGTTCGTCAACGTCCCCTGCTGCATTCCCAGTTCTGAGACAAAGAGCGAGGTCAGCGCTCCCTGGTCGAGGGCAAGCTGGTACATGCGCGGCCCGGCAATCGGTGTCGCTGTCGGCGGATTTGCCCCGCCCGTGGCAGGATTGCTCGAGGCGGTACCCGTCTCTGACGGCGACTGCCACACGAAGGCCGCGAATACGCCCGCGATCACCAGCAGCAAGACGATGGCCACGCTGATGAGGGCGATCAGGCGGCGGCGACGATTTCTGGGGTTGCGCCACCATTTGCCTCCGTTCCCACCGTTTCCTCCATCACCGTCGTTGTTGTTTCCAGGCTGCGTATCCAGGTCTACTATCTCTGGCGGTGGCACTGGCTCTAAGAGCGCATCACCGGCGATAGTGGTAGCCATCGAAAAGCTGCTGTTCATTCCGGATTCGGGAGGCTGTGCTGTCCACGCGATCGGTTCCATCGGGGCCTCTGGGGCAACCAGGGGAATAGGCCCGGTTGGCGTATCCGCAATTGGCGTTGGGTCGATAGCAGGAGCATCTGTCGCCTCTTCAGCCACGGCAGGTTTGCGTCCCCAGAGGAAGATGGCTGGCAGGATGCCGATCAGACAGAGGATCATGGAGGTGAAGAATACGGCGCTGTAGACGGTGTGGGCCGAGTGAATCAGGTGGTTGGCGTAGCCCTTTGACCACTGCGCGAATTGGGCCGTTGTGGCCGAGAGCGGAAGCGAGGGATACTGCGCCGCCAACTGCTTGAAATAGGCCAGCGCCCAGGAGGTGAGCGCCGCCAGCCCAAGCGTCATGCCCAGCATACGCAGGGCGGTCACTATGGCTGAACTCATGCCCGCCTGCGTCGCCCGTACCGCGTTAATGGCTGTGGTGCCAATGGGGGCGATGACCAGCCCGAAGCCCAGGCCAGCCGTTACCGTACTGATGGTGATCTGCGTCCAGTCGACGTTGATGGGCCAGCGACTCATCAGGTAGAAGCCCACTGCTGTGAAGAGCAGGCCAAGCACAGCAGTGAAGCGGCAGCTTATGCGCCCACAGAGCCAGCCGCCCAGCAACGCGCCGATGGGAATCATGACGGTCATCCGCATCAACGCCAGGCCGCTATCCAGCACAGGACGCTGGAGCACGGTATCGACGAAGATGGGTATGTCGGCCATGGCGATGATAAGGGCCGCGCCAACGCAGAGGCTGACCAGCGAGGTGGCGCTAAACGGCAGGCGTTTGAACAGCGAGAGGTCGACGACAGGCCAGCGCACCCTGCGCTCGACGACGATGAAGGCGATCAGGAAGATGGCGGCCAGCGCCAGCGAGATCGGATTGTTCTGTGGCGTCGGGCTGTTTGGCATGACGGGGCCGAGATCGGTTCCCTGCTGCGCCAGTCCCAGGCTCAGGCAGGTCAGCGCCAGTCCGAGCAGCACCGCACCCAGCCAGTCAATGCCCTCGCGCCGGTGTGTTCCCCGCGGGATAAAGAACCAGGCGGCTACAAACAGCGCGATGACGATGGGAACATTAAAGTAGAAGATGTATTGCCAGCCGAAGCGTGCGACCACTATGGCTCCATAGAGGGGGCCGAGCACGCCGCCTGCCTCAGTAACAGCGCCGATAATGCCAAGCGCCAGCCCGCGCCGGTCTTCGCCGTAGAAATCACTGGCGACGGCCATTGCAACGGGTACGATGGCACCACCGCCGATGGCCTGGAAGAAACGCGCCCCGATCAGCCACATCAGGCCGGGCGAGGAGGTGTCGATGCCGGTGAAGCCGAGAAAGCTGAGGTCGTTAACCTGCGCCAGCAGGGGGGCCAGGCCGCAAAACAGCGAGCCGATACCAAAGATAGCCAGGCAGAGCAAAAAGATTCGGCGGCGTCCGAAGATATCAGAGACGCGGCCC
>DASTKE010000242.1:0-2500 GCA_035716105.1 Ktedonobacteraceae bacterium
CCGGCAAACACAATCGAGAGACTGAAAAATCTCCTGTTTCGTTTCTCTGTTCCCCCACAAAGTCCTGTCAGTACACGAAACACACCAGTTATTCGTATCTGTAGAAGGTACCTATTTCTCTGTACCACATCTTCTACATGACATCTTAAAATAGCAGTTACGAGACGAGGGAAAAATCATGAGCGTGGTAAGCAGGTCACATTCCAATAACAGCACGTCTTCTCCGTCTAAAAGTGGAGGAAAGAAACAGGGCAAAAAGTTGGCGAAGCGCGAAGCCAAATTGATGCTGAAGGTGGAACAGGCGCGAAAAGACGTACAGAAGTCCCAGGGAAAAGTTGCTAAAGCGCAGGCCCAGCTTGATGACAACAGGGAACAGTTGCACGGCCTCGAGGAAAAGCTGGCCGCGTTGCGCAACCCTGAGCAGCAAAGCGGCCAGAACGGTAACGCGCAGACGCAACAGGACAACACGCAGGACAATACCGGCATGACCGGGCAGCAAAATCAGCTGTCGCTGCCCTCCAACGAGACCTACGTTGGCAATGCGTTCGACACGGAGCTTGCAAGAACTCCCGGCGAGGCTCGCGGCGATGTCCTGCAGGCGGAGAGCCAGGAACAATATCAAACCGATGCGATAGCGCGAGACATGGAGCACGCGGAAGATCAGGGCGTGGCGAGCACAGAGCCAGAAAATCAGGATCAGGGATCAGACGCGGAGCAAAGCCAGGAGCATGGTCAGCACTCGAACACCTTCTTCGAGTCGCGCTCGGAGCCAGATGAGCAAACCGATCAAGGTACGTCCTCGGAGCAAAATCAAGACCAGGAGGAGAATCAAGACAACTTTGCCGGGTAAGATCGCAGAAACATGAATCATCTCGAATGGTATATTCGAGATGATTCATGTTTCTACAATCACGATTCTCCTATACGCCGGAAGTGACGCATGTAATGCCTGCTTCTACGCGGAGCCAGGACGCCTAACTCTTTCAATTTGAGGAAAAGGAACAGCGCGAGACAAATTAAGACGATGCCAATGAGATAGGCTCCCAACACGTCGGAGGCCCAGTGATCGCCCAGATAGATGCGCGACGGCCCAACCAGCACAACAAACAACCCTGATACAACCAGCAACGCTACTCGCCACCAGGGGTGCCCTCTGAAGAGAATCACCCCGAACGAGAAGAGCAAGCCCCATAGAGCCATATAGGACATCACATGCCCACTGGGAAAGCTTAAACCCTGCGCGATCTGTATCACATCCACTAACCGGGGAGTTGGACGTGGGCGCGCTACCACCAGCTTTATCACCAGGTTGAGCAAGGCGCTTATGGCCGAAAGCCCCACAATGAAAAGCGCTTCCAGGCGCATGTCGAATAGCCAGAAGATCACGGCTGCCACCAGTATCAAAGCCGTTTGCAGAATATACTGGGTACCGGGATAGCTGACAGCCAGCATGAGGTCGCGTAACCAGACCGATTGATTCTCCTGGAACTCCTGTGTAATCGCTACATCGACGCTGAGGACGGGATGAATATGCACCCACCATGCCAGTAGCCCAAAAAGCACCAGCACAATCACGTCGAAGATCATCAATACCTCACCGCGCTGGATGGCGCGATACCAGGGAACACGCGCTCGCGTGACCTCCTGCTTTGCGCTCTCCAGTGCATCCTCTGTACCCCGCTGAACCGACCCTGGAATATCTTTTACGTCTTTGTCTTTCGTGTCTTTTTGCTGCATCTCTCTCTCCGTGTCTGCACTCTAGTAATACTCTGTTCCATATCTCTTGAGGTAGTAGTAGTATCACGTTTCTGACGAGTTAGATGTTTCTGACATTGACGAGTGGGGCATGTTTTTTGTACAGTGAATAGCGAGGAACATGTATTAGAAGGAGTAGAGTGTCATGCCGGAGATCGAATTTCGTGCGGCGCGGCCAGAGGATCGCGAGGCTGTGCTGGCGTTTTGCATACACACATGGGATTGGGGAGACTATATCGAATATGTCTGGGACGAGTGGCTCCATGACCCGAAGGGGAAGCTCTTCGTCGCGACCGTCGATGGTCAGCCAGCAGCCGTCGCGCACGTCCAGATGCTTACAGCGACCGAAGCCTGGATGGAGGGTTTGCGCGTGGCACCGGAATACCGCAATCGTGGCATTGCGCGAGCTATGAACGATGTGCAGATGGCCGAAGTGTTAGCGCGCGGAGCTACGGTTGTCCGCCTCATCACGGAGTCGACCAACGCGGCCTCCATTCATATGATTGAAAGCGCCAACGCTCTGCACCGCGTCGCCGCTTACGCACCCTATAAAGCGGAACCCATCGATACACAGCCCAAACACCCGCAGGGGCTGGAAACGCCCACACTGGCAACCGAGGCCGATATTGATGATATCATCGATTACCTCAATACCTCGAATATCTTCCCGGCCATCGGTGGCCTGTACTATTCCGGCTTCACTGCCTGGGCCATCACGCCTGAATTTCTCGAAGCAAAGGTTGCC
>DASTKE010000243.1:0-5412 GCA_035716105.1 Ktedonobacteraceae bacterium
TGGCCGTCGCCATACCGGCGATGATGATGGCCGTACCCATGTCATTCTCCAGCAGTACCAGACCCAGAATGATGCCGACCAGGATGATGAAGGGGGCCAGCCCGTAGAGAAAGGTGCCAACCTGGTTGCCCTTGCGCGCCAACCAGTCCGCGATATAGAGCGCCAGTACCAGCTTGGTCAACTCGCTCGGTTGGAACGAGAAAAACGAGCCGAAGGCCAGCCAGCGCGACGCGCCATAGACCGTCACACCAAACTTCAGCACGATCACCAGCAGCGGCAGCACAATCGCCATGCCGACCAGCGAGAAGCGCCGCCAGACACGATAATCGATCCGCATCGTTACCAGCATCGCCGCCAGGCCCACCACCATGCCCCAGAGCTGGCGCACGAAGAAGTACGATGGGTCGCCATAATAGCGCGCCGCCGTGAACGAGCTAGAGCTATAGACCATCACCAAGCCGATGCAGAGCAGTGCCAGCGTGATAATTAACAGCCAGGGATCGATCTTCCCAGCGACACGCGGCAGGCGCATCTCCAACGCGGCCAGCTTCTTCTGCTCCTCCTCGCTGATGGTCTGCAAGGCCGCGTCTTCCTGCTCCGGCTCCCACAGACGCCAGCCAGCGGTGATGCCCGTGCGCCTCCCGATCTGTGACGGGCGAGAAGGCGTAAGCGTGCTCGCGCCTTTCGAGCGCGGCAGGCTCTTACGCGGCGCGGCAGGACGCGCGGCAGGCTCTTCGGCCTCCAGCGACCAGCGCCGGGCTGCACCAACCGGTGAGCGGCGCTGCGACTGCGGTGGCCTCGAACGTCCGGCGACAGCTTTACGCTTTTGCGTATCTTGCTGCTGCTCGCTGCGCTTCTGCTCCATCGCCTCCAGCGCGGGTGAGCGCAAAACCGGCGGCTTCCGCTCGTTATTCGCTTGTCTCCCATTCTCGCGTGCCATAGGCCATACATTCTTTCGTAGGGGCAAACCCCTTGCTCGCCTACAAACTCCCAATAATTGATCTTCAAAAACCTTGACATAGAACAAATTTTCAAGTATAGTATTTTCAGATGGTGCAGAACACCAGATATTATTTCTCCTGCGAACCAGGATTGGCCTGTTCCTGCATCAATTGCAGCGCCTGATCCATCTCAAGATCATTCAAAGCTGGCATGCGTACGCGCTGCAAGTCGATGATCTCGATGCCCTGCATGCGCAGAAGCGCCAACCAGGGATCGTTGGTCAGGGCTGGTATTTCAGCGCCTGTACTGGTTGAGGTGGCCTGTTGCATATCTCCGCTAGCGGTCTCCGCTGAGAGGCCGAGCAGTTCGCGCCAGGTTTCGCTCAACGACGGGTCAACCGCGCCTGCTTTTTGTTGTATATTATCCTCAAATTGCATGTTTTCCTCATTGCCCTGGTTTACGAGTTCGGGTCGTCGGGTGGGATGTGGTAGTACCACATCAGTTGTTGGGCGATGGCCTCCCAGAGCGGTGCCGCCGCCGTACCACCGTAGATCGTCGCCTGCGGGCGATCAATCTTGACCAGGATGGCGAATTGCGGGTGCTGCGCCGGGATAAATCCAGCCACCGAGGCTTCCGTCTGGGTATCCGCAATCCCCTGCGTCGTGGCCGTCCCGGTCTTCGCCGCCACAGTGTAACCGGGTACTTTGGCCGTCTTCGCCAGTCCATTCTCAACCACCTGCATCAGCATCCCCGTTAAGAGTTGCGACGCCGATGAACTGATTACGCGCCGCTCGACCTGCGGCTGGATGGTTGTTACATGTCCATTATTATTGATCGATGAGACCAGGTACGGGTGCATCATGACGCCGCCATTGGCAATCGTCGCGTAGGCCATCGCCATTTGCAGCGGCGATGCCTCGATGCTTTGCCCGAAAGCCTGACGGGTCAGGTCGCTCGGCGTCCAGACCTGCGGACTGTTGCTCGGCGTCCGATAGGTGCCAGGCGTCTCCGGCCCATCGTTCAGTCCCGTGAGTTGGCCGAAGCCGAAGCGCGCCAGGTATGGATAGTAGCGTGACGGCCCCAGGATGTTGTGCGCGACATAGGCCGCGCCCACGTTGGCCGAGTGCTCAAGCACCTGCGTCATCGTCTCTGTGCCATAGCCCAGGTCTTCCCAGTTGTAGACCGTTGGCGCGTCGGGAAAAGCGATATAGCCCGGATCGATCAGCGTCGTATTCGGCGTGATCAGATGCTGATCGAGCGCCGCCGACATCGTGACCGCCTTCATGGTTGACCCTGGCTCATACGAGCAGTAGAGCGCCGGGTTGAAGTAGACATCCTCACTGCCCAGGCAGCCCTTCTGGTTCGCGTACTGCCAGTACTGGTTCGGGTCGAAGGTTGGCACGCCAGCCATCGCCACCACCGCGCCGGTACGCACGTCCACCACCAGCGCTGTCGCGCTCTGCGCCCCCATCTGCTTCACCGCCTGCGCCAGACCCATCTCGGTAAAGTACTGGATCGTGCTGTTGATGGTCAGCGACAGATCGGCTCCATTGACCGGAGCCTGCTCGCTGCTGGCCCCCACTACAAGCGGATTGCCGTTCAGGTCGGTCTCAGCCGTCATGCTGCCCGGCTTGCCTGCCAGCAGCGCGTTGTACTGGCCCTCGATGCCGTAGACGCCCTGATTCGCGGTATCGCTCTGCGTCACGTAGCCTAGCACCTGCGCTGCCAGGCTTCCCTGCGGATAGATGCGCCATGTGCGCGGCTCCAGGAAGATATCCGACAGGCGCAGAGCCTGTAACTGCTGGCTCTGTGACGGGTCGATGCGGGTGGCGATGCGCATTGTCTGCAGGCCCTTACTCAGGCCGTTGTTAAAGTCCTTGTATAACTGATCCTCCGAGACCTGTGGCAACACTGAATGCAAGGAATGGGCCAGCGTCACCAGACTGGACTGGTAATCATCAGGATGATCGGTAGAAAACTGGATTGGCTCAATATACACGTCGTCGCGCACTACATTGGTTGCCAGGATGCGTCCCTCGGCATCGTAAATCAGTCCGCGAGGCGCGCTCAACACGATATTTTGTACGTGCTCTTCGTTCGCCAACTGCGCAAGGTTATGACCGCTGTGCGCCTCGACGACCTGCCAGTAGTAGAGCCTGCCCAGCAGCACCAGCATTCCGGCACAGACCAGCAAGAAGATGAGCATTTGCCGATTGCGGGCGCGTTTTAACTCTGTGCTCACTCCTTGCCTCCTTTCCAGAATTTACGGTTTGAATCGCTGGTCGTGACTGTCAACTGGCTTGAGGTGCGGGACAACCAGCACCTGTACGCTAGCGGGATCGGCGGGGACCAGGCCCATGCGCTGCGCCCGTGCCGCAATATACGACGGTGATTGCTCCTGGGCGATATTGTCCACCAGGTCCTGATTCTGGCGCTGGAGCACAGCCTCCTGTGTGTGCAATTGCACCAGGGTTTCGTTGGCGCTGACCGCCTGGCCGACCTGAGACAGGTAAAGCACAGCCATTAAACCGATGAGCAACACGCTGCAGACACAAAGCGCGACTGGCCCCATGTGGAAAAGAAAGGGGTAGAGTTGTCGTCGTCGCCGTGCAGCCAGAATCGGCCTCTGCGGTACATTCACCTGCGTGCTCCCTCGGTCTTTCAGGCTCTGCATTACTGTGTTCCCTCGTACCTGGATGTACCGGGCGCTCTACATTGCGCCCCTACGTGCAACGCGCTACGAACTGACAACTATTTCAGCGGCCCGCAGCTTGGCGCTGCGAGCGCGAGGATTAGCCGAAACCTCCTCCGCTGAAGCGGTGACTGGTTTAGGCGTCAGAATACGCAGGCGCGCTTTGTGTCCGCATATACAGACGGGCGTGCCGGGCGGGCAAATACAATCCTTTGCCTCGCGCCGCGTAAACTGCTTCACCAGCCGGTCCTCCAGCGAATGAAACGAAATAATCACCATTCTGCCTGCACGCACCTCTCCACTTTCACCTTCCACTGCCCGCTTCATGCTTGCAGTCAGAACATCCAACGCCTGGGGCAACACTGCCTCCAATTGCTCCAATTCGCGGTTGACCGCGATCCGCAGTGCCTGAAATACCCGCGTCGCCGGATGAATGGCTCTATGTTTATATCTATAAGGAACGCCTGCCGCAGCCAGCGTTGCTAACTGGGCAGTCGTGCGAATAACACCCTTTTCTCGTTCGCGGACAATACGCCGGGCGATCTGCCGCGAACGCTTCTCCTCGCCATAGCGCCAGAAGATATCCGCCAGTTCCTGCTCGCTCAAGGTGTTCACCAGGTCGGCGGCGGTCAGGCTTTGCGATTGATCCAGCCGCATGTCCAGTGGCCCCTCGGCGCTGAAGGCGAAACCGCGTTCAGCGCTCTCCATCTGGTCGGATGAGAAGCCCAGGTCAAGCAAGATACCCTGTACAGACACAAAACCGGCCTCGTCAACTATACGGGCCAGTTCGGCGAAGTTTCCGTGTACCAGCACCAATCGTCCATTCTGCACCAGTTCAGGAAAACGTTCCCGCACCCTCTCCAATGCCTGCTGGTCGGTATCGATGCCTAAGACCCTGCCATCGGGAGCCGACCGTTCAAGAATGGCCGCGGTATGTCCGCCTCCGCCTAGCGTGCCATCGACATAGGAACCGCCAGCGACTGGCTGAAGGTATTTCAGCACCTCTTCCAGCATCACCGGCACATGTCGTGTTTGCATTGTTCCGCTATCGTTCTCTATCTGTTTTCTCTGTGCAATTAGAAGGGAATCGTCTCCCCCTCGTTTTCCAATCGTTCCTGCTCGGCATTCCAGATTCCGCGGTCCCAGATTTCAAAGTGATCGCGCACACCTGCCACCGTCACTTCCGAACCGAGATGAGCGTAGGCGCGCAGCTTCGCAGGAATAATCATGCGTCCCTGCCCATCCAGTTCCACCTCGCTGGCGCTTGGATAAATGCGCCGCTCAAAGTCACGCAGCTCATCGCTCGTCTTGTCCGAGGTCAGCTCCGCCGACTTCTCCTCCCAGCGATCCATGGTATAGACCGACAAACAAGCGCCCATGCCCTTGCTTATCACCGCGCCGCGATCCATCTGCGCCCGGAAGCGGGCCGGAACCGCCATGCGCCCTTTCGCGTCGATCGTATGCTCATGCTCGCCCAGAAACATAATCGTTGTTGCCTTACCTTCACGGGAGCGGGGCCGGTATCCTTCGAGGTATCTCGTCTCCCGCGATTTTCGCCCTCATTTCAGGAACCCGTCCCCCTTTTTCCCCATTCACCGAATACATCCTCCATTTTTCCCCACTTTTCCCCACATCCAATTATAGCATGAAGATTTGAAAAGCGAAAAGGGAGTTATCCACCAATTTTACGGTATTCTCGTGGAAAACTTGTGGAAAAGTCTGAAAATGTATTCACACAATACACAATGAAACAAAAAGATACACCATAACGTATCAGA
>DASTKE010000244.1:0-3248 GCA_035716105.1 Ktedonobacteraceae bacterium
GCAAGCGAGCCATTTGGATGTATGATGTGGGGTGCTGGATGGGCGAAGTCCATCCAGCACCCCACATCATACACCTTTGAGTGCAGCAACGGCTCTTTAGTACGATCTGGGCATGTGCAGGACGTGTTCGGCGACGTAGGAGAGGATAAGGTTGGTTGAGATGGGGGCGACCTGGTAGAGGCGCGTTTCCCGGAATTTGCGTTCGATGTCGTACTCTGCCGCGAAGCCGAAGCCGCCGTGCGTTTGCAGGGCAACGTTGGCGGCTTCCCAGGCCGCTTCCGACGCCAGCAGCTTCGCCATGTTGGCCTCCGCGCCACAGGGTTCGTGAGCATCGAACAGTTCCGCCGCTCGATAGCGCATGAGATCAGCGGCCTGGAGCTTGATGTAGGATTGGGCAATGGGAAACTGCACACCCTGATTCTGACCGATTGGTCGCCCGAAGACGACGCGCTGGTTGGCGTAATTCACCGTGCGCTCGATAAACCAGTAGCCGTCGCCGATGGACTCGGCAGCGATCAGGATGCGCTCGGCGTTCAGGCTGTCCAGCAGGTAGTGGAAGCCCTTGCCCTCTTCGCCAATCAGGTTTTCGGCGGGGACGAAGAGATTATCGAAGAATACTTGCGTGGTGTGGTGATTTATCATGGTGCGAATTGGCTCAATCGTCAGCCCGTTGCCAACGGCTTCACGCATGTTTACCAGCAACAGTGAGAGACCACCGGTACGCTTTACGACCTGATCGAGCGGCGTGGTGCGCACCAGGAGCAGCATGAGGTCTGAGAATTGCGCACGCGAGGTCCAGATTTTTTGTCCGTTGACGAGGTAGCCGCCATCGGTATGCATAGCAGTGGTGCGGATGCTGGCTGTATCGGAGCCAGCATCGGGTTCGGTGACGCCAAATGCCTGCAAGCGCAGTTTGCCCCCGGCGATTTGTGGCAGATAGGTCTGTTTTTGTTGCTCGGAGCCGTGACGCAGGAGCGATCCCATGATATACATTTGCGCGTGACAGGCGGCGGCGTTGCCACCGGAACGATTGACCTCTTCCAGGATGATGGAAGCTTCGGTGATGCCGAGACCTGAGCCACCATACTCCTCCGGCAGCAGCGCCGCCAGGTAGCCTGCTTCTGTCATGGCCTGCACAAAGGCTTCGGGATAGGCATGTTGCTCGTCTAGCGTTCGCCAGTAGTCGTTGCCAAAGTGCTCGCACAGGCGGCGCACGCTATTGCGTATCTCAGCGTGGAGTTCCTTCATACGAAGTTCCTCTTCTAGCGCTCCTAGAGGGAGCGCAGCAGGTCGGCGGGATTAGAGCCGAATTGCTCGCGCAGGTAGGAGGAGCCGAAAGGAGTGAAGTGGATGGAGGCCCAGCTTGAGCGCAAAATCTGGATATTGCGCAGGATGCGCGCCTCCCCCCAGAGAGGATAGAGCAGGTCGCGCAGGGCGTTGATAGCGTCCAGGCTGCTGGTGACAACGACGCCGAGGATCATGAGCAGAATGCCGCTGATTGGCTGGTGCGCGAGCTTGACCGGCGTAAACGAGGAAAACAGGCCGATAAAGAGCACGATGCCGGAGATCAGCGCCGGAAAGAAAACGTTCAGCAAGATATAGAGAATAGACGGTTCGCGCAGGTAGAGCGGTGTGAAACCTAACGGGCTGACGGCCCAACCAATCAGAGGTTCTTTACGCACCAACGACAACAGCAGGTGACTCCCCTCAAACAAGACAATCCACAGCACAAGAAGACCGACCAGACCAAACGGGTTGGTAACATGGATGCCGGACAAGGTACCGTGCATGTAAAACCTCCTCACATCCCTGCTTTGCCGCTCAGGGAAACCAAACCTAAACAGTTCATACTACTATTATACATGTTCGACAGTTTTTTATGCAATCATTGCTTATTCGCCCCATCCCTGCTGGCCGATGAGCGGGACGAAGATGCAACTGCCGAGGGAGTACTTTTCTGGCCCCCAGGGAGCACGATGAACAACATACAAATCCTGCCGCTCCTGGCTACCGACGGGAACGACGAGCATTCCCCAGGTAACAAGCTGCTCAAGCAGCACAGGTGGAACGGCGGGAGCCGCCGCCGTCACCAGGATACGATCATAAGGCGCGGCAGCGGGCCAGCCGAGCGAGCCATCACCGACGTAGAGAGAGACATTGTATGCCCCCATCTGCCAGAGGCGTACAGCAGCGTGATACGACAGTTGTTGGTGACGCTCAACGCTGTACACGTGTCCGGCCAGGCGGGCCAGAATGGCGGTCTGGTAGCCAGAACCCGTGCCGATTTCCAGCACCCGCTCATGTCCCCGCAGCTTCAGCGCCTGCGTCATAGTCGCTACTACCAGCGGTTGTGAGATCGTCTGGCCCATAATGATGGGCAGCGCACTATCGGCATACGCCAGCTGGCGCTGTGCTGGATCAACAAAGCGTTCTCGCGGAACCTCGCTCATAGCAGCTAGCACCCGCTCATCCTGTATGCCGTTCTTGCACAAGGATGCGATCAATTGTTGTCGCTGCTCCTCAAGCCTCTCATGGGACATGGCCGAATCCATCCGCCCTGTTCGGGTACCTCAAATATACCCTCTATATATGAATACGAATTACGGGTACTTCCCGATAGAATAGTTTCCCTCTACGAGGAGAGCTGGGAAATGTTCTTCTTCAGTGTAGTGCGAAAGAGAGTTTTATGTCAAGCAAATGGGAAGGAGAGGGTGAGGTTCATTTTTTGCAGCGAAGGGATGAGACAAAGGACACCCGCAAGGGGCCACCCGTCCCTGCCCATCCACCCCTGTCCCTACAGCAACCCCATGTGGTCGTGGTATGGTTCTAGAAGGAGGATAGTAGAGCCAGGGGCAGTGGAAGAGGGTTGGGTGGCCCCTTGCGGGTGGCTTCGTCCCCCCACCACACCTGTAAGCACATGACGAAAACCCGGAGGAAAGCACAGAGCTTGCCTCTGTCCTTCGTCCCCTTCGCCAGCATTCGCAGACCGAAGACAACAAAAAAGGAACGCCACAAAAGCGTTCCCCTCCCTGATTTCCTGGGTGGGCGCTACTGGGATCGAACCAGTGGCCTCTTGCGTGTGAAGCAAGCGCTCTCCCGCTGAGCTAAGCGCCCTTGAACAGGAGCAACTATAGCATGAGAGAGCAGGATTGTCAAGCATTTTTCTGGGCTGGATCTCTGTCCTTGAGGGGGATATCGTAGGGGCGATGCCTTGTGCTCGCCCGCGCTGGCCGACCTCTGCAAGTCGC
>DASTKE010000245.1:0-6381 GCA_035716105.1 Ktedonobacteraceae bacterium
GATGAGGAGCGTGAGGAATATGAGATTGCTGAAGCTGCCCTCGACTTTGCTTGTATGCTCTATCATCTTCGGCAAGAACGAGGGTTGTCACAGCAGGAGGCAGCAAAACGAGCCGGTTTGCATCAGCAAGCCATAAGCCGCCTGGAGAAAGCTGCATCCAATATTCAGTTAGGAACGCTCCAGCGTTATCTCAGTGCTTTGGGGTATGACATCGAGATCAGCGTAAGAGATAGCCGTACTGGAAAGGTTGCAGGAAGAGTTGTAGGAAACGTTGCTGAAGGAGGAAAGCTTTCACTCGTTTAAGAGCGAATCGGGAGCCTTTTTAGCTTTCTTTTGTGACAGCATGACTATTGGAAATAACTGGAAATTGCCCGTGATAGTGATTTAGGTTCCTTCCTTCGGAAATAACCCGTTATACCAACCCCTGCCGAATTGCATACGCGACCGCCGCAGCTCTGCCTGGCACGTCGAGCTTCACGAAGATGTTGCTCAGGTGGCGATTGACGGTGCGGGGGCTGATGACGAGGGTCTCGGCCACTTCACGGTCGGTGTGGCCCTCGGCCACCAGGCGCAGCACCTCCTGTTCGCGTTTCGTCAGGCTCAGATCGAGGGTATAGCCCGGCACCATTTCTTCGATGACCAGCTTCGCGGCTTTCTGGAAAGGCTCTCTCTTTGTTTTTGCTGTCTCATATTCGTGTTGGTGGCTGTGCTCGCGCTGTTCCAACTGGCGGACGCCGTCTTGCAGGGTGTCTACCATGGCTGCGGCGCGCTGCATATTGTAGCGCAAGAAAATGGCGCGTGCCTGCTCGCAGAGGCGATGGACGCGCTGAAGGGTCTGCCTGGTCTGCTCCTGTTCTGTTTCGTGACCACTGCGCAGGAGCGCGGCCCGTGCCTGCTCGTAGAGAATCATCGCCTCTTCGGGCGCGTTGGAGGCGCGACGGCAGAGCGCCAGCCCCTCTTCAAAGGCTTGATCGGCCATCTCCCATCGGCCCTCTTGCGCGGCCACCACACCCAGAATACGGTCAACCGAGTTGCCGGAATACATGAAGCCACGCAGGGAACGGATGCGCTCGATGTAGGCAGCGGCGCGCTCGCTATCGCCGAGGTGCAGGTAGCCCTCGGCCAGGAAGGGGATGTAGAAACTGCTGCCATAGCCGGGTGGCTCGACATGGGCTGCCGCCCGGTCGAGTTGCGTGCGAGCGGCGGCGTGACGCCCGGTGACGGCGAGGAAGTGGCCATAGAGCGCCATCGCTCCGGGATACCATTCCGTGTTGGCGGCTGCCGTGATACATGCCTGGAAATCTTGCTCGGCCTCGTGCCAGTGGCCCTGGCGGAAGCGCAATTCGGCTCGCGCTTGCAGGACAATGGGGAGCAGGCGTGAGTTGTTGGTGGCCTCCGCCTCGTGCAAAGCCGCTTGAAAATGCCGCGCACTGGCCTCCCAGTCTCCCTGCGCCAGCGCGAAGGCTCCCTGATTCCAGTAGAGCCAGCCCAGACTGTAGCGCACGCCATAGCGCCGCGCCCGCTCGATGCCCTGCTCCGTGTAGCGCCGTGCCGTCTCCATCTCCCCCAGCGCCTGGTAAATGAAGCCCAGTCCCTGCTCGCCCAGCGTGGCACGCAGTGGGTCTCCGGTGCTGATGTAGAGTTCATGCGCCTGTTTTTGCAGGCGAATCGCCTCCTGGATGTGCTCACCCCAGCCGCGCAGCCAGCCGACCATGTGCAGCGCAAACGCCTGACTGCCGCGATCCCCCATCTCAACCGCTAGCTGGTGCGATTGCCACAATGCTTTCTCCGCCTCTGCTGCCCGGTTAAGCAGGATGTAGAGCGTGGCCTGCGCCTGCAAGAACAGGATACGCTCGCTGGTACTCACCCGCTCCCGCGTCAGCAGGGAACCTCCGCTGGCGAACGAGCGGCCAACAAACCAGGGAACGGCGCTTCCTGCTTCCTGCCCTTTCTCGCCATGTTCAGCATCAAGCGCGTCCCGCGCCGATTGCAGGTGGGCCATCGCCTGGTCATACTTGCCCTGCATCCGGTAGACATCGGAGAGCAGCCGGTTGGTCTGCGCGAATTGGAGCGCTGGCACTGGCGGGGTCATCGCTTGCAGAGCCTTCTGAAATGCCTCTGCCGCCTGCTCAAGCTCTCCAAGCTTAAACCAGCTTTCGCCGCTAGCGGTGTACAGGTGCGCGAGCGAGGGAGAGAAGCGAGAGAAAAGCAAATCCTGTTCCCTATCGGGACGAATCCCGGCTTCGAGCAGAGAGATGGCGCGGCGGAAATGGCCGATAGCCTCGCGATGCACTTGCTGGTGCGCCGCGTCTTCTCCCGCCAGCAAGCTCCAACGCAGCGCCGCCGCCTTTGCGCCACCCAGCGCGTAGTGACGCGCTAGTTCCGCCGCGTGGGCCGCTGCCATATCGCCATACGCCGCTTCTAATGCGCTGCCGATGGCGGCATGGAGTGTACGCAAACGCGAAGGCGCTATTTCAGCGCTCAACACCTCCTGCACGATACCCTGGCAAAACAGGTAAACTGGCAGTGCAGGTTCTGGTACGACCTCAAAGGCATCATCATCGCTTCCGTTGTGCGAGGAATGCGTACCTGGAAAAGGCGCGATGAGCGCCGCCCGCTCGGCTTCGTCAACGAGGGTCAGCACGGTTTCCTCGCGCGATTCCGCGACCTGTAGCAGCGCGTTCAGGGGGAAGGTGCGGCCAAAGAGCGCGGCCACGCGCAGCAGGTTGCGGCAAGCGGCGCTGCGTCCCTGTAAGCGCTCTCCCACCGCCTGCATAATGCTCGCGGGTAGTTCCTGGCCGCTGATGTGGGTCATCTGCCACGTGCCGTTACGCAGCAGCAGTTGCCCTTTCAATGTGAGCATTCGCACCAGTTCTTCCAGGAAGAAGGGGTTGCCCCCGGCGCGAGCCAGCAGGGATGCCGCGATATCCGGCGGCAGTGTCTCTGGAAGCAGGTAGTGTAAATGTTGCTCGCTGGCTTCGCCGGTAAGTGGCCCAGGTGGCAATACCAGCAGCAGCCCCTGGCGTACCAGTTCGCTCAATGCTCGTGTGGCTGCCAGAGCTGCTTTTGGAGCTATGACCCTCGCATCTGGTGCCAGGGGATCATCGTCCTCCTGTCCCTGGCTGCTATTGCTGGTTACCTCTGGTGGGCGCGTGCTGCCCACCAGCGCGACGCGACTGCGGTGCAGGCGCACAGTGAGGTACAGCGTCAATTCCAGGCTGGCGCTATCGGCCCATTGCAGGTTATCGATGCAGAGCAAGATGGGCTGCTCCTGCGCCATACGTTCCAGCAGCGTTGCTACCGCGTCCAGCAGGCGGAATTTCACCTGATCGAGGGAAAGTACCTCCGGCACCAGTGTCACCCGCAGTTGTTTTGGCAGTTCGGGGAAAAGGGTTGCCAGGGCGGCAACGAGAGGTGTGCCAACCAGCGATACCACTGCGCTCTTTTGCCCATCTGCATCGAACGCTTCTTGCTCATTTTCATCGAGGCCCAGCCACTGCCGCAGTTGGGCGCGGCTGGCGGTGCGCAGGATGGGGCGCAGCGCCTCGACAAAGGGAAAATACGGCAAAGCGTTTCCAAACTGGTAGGTATGCCCCTCCAGAATGCGGAAGCCGCGTGTATTGGCCTCAGCACACATCTCCACCAGCAAGCGCGTTTTGCCAATGCCCGTCTCTCCACTGATTGTCAAGGCACGCGCTCCCACCGGCAGGTCGAGCGCGACGACATCCAGCACGGCACGCATCAACTGCATCTCCGCTTCGCGACCGACCAGCGGCGATATGCTGCGCAGAGCATCCAGCCCGGAAAGCGGATCAGCAAATGGTGCCTGCATGGAGCATCCTTTCAGTACAGCGTCTCACAAGCGAAATCACATTACACGTTTATTGATATATTACGTTTGCCGCGCTGCTTTATCGTGGGTAGGATGTCGTGGTAGATGAAAAGCGCGTAGTAGACGATGAGAAATGGCGTATCGAACAGGAAATAAAGCCAGAAGGTTGGCGAGGCGTGCAGCCAGAGCAGGTGATAGAGCAGAGCCAGCGCGACAAGCGTACCATAGACGGTAGCCACAAGCGCCAGTGGGCGCACCCGCGCCCACTCCTTCTCGAAGGCCAGCAGAAATGCGCCCGCGCTGTTGCCCAGGATGATTGCGCCAATGAAGCGGTCGAGGACGGGCGAAATACTGGTGGGCCAGAGCGGAAAAGGAAACTGCAGTTCCGGGAGAAAGAAAAAAGCCAGTCCCACCAGCAGATTAAACATTCCAGCCAGGAAAGCCAGGAAGCGTTCGGGTACGCTAAAAGTCGTGTATCTCATGCCGCGCCCATTCCTTTCTCAACTCATCTTTCGCTGCCTCGATTATACACTAGAATACTCTTCCGTTGCACCGTAATGTTTCCTACTTTTGCCCAAAAATGGGTAATCTTACGCATGAGAAGCAGAGCCACTTTGCGCTATACTTCCCGCATAGAACACTGCTGAAGGGGTGCAGGGTCTCCCTGCCGGGGTTCAGGGGTGTCCCCTGAATTCCTTTTCCTGGTTCGCCGCCGCAGGTGGCGAACCGAAAGAGAAAGAAGCTCAGAACAAGAAAGGAAAACACACTTATGACAACATTGATTACCCGCTGGTGGAAAGCTATCTCTCTCGGCGCGCTGGCGCTCATGGCTCTGGCCCTTATGACCGCCTGCTCCATCAATCCATCGGCATACGCCAACTCGCTCGCTAATGCGAACAGCCCCGCAGTCTCGAATGCGACCCATCAGGCGAATAGCCAAACCTTTACATTCAAGATGGTACCTGCGGTGAACATCGCAAGTTGTCTGCCGAAGGCATCTGGTTCAGTCACTGTTACCACCGGTTCCCTGAATGACACGTTGAAGGTCAGCGTCTCCGGGCTGGCTCCCAGCACGGGCTATGACTTCTTCATCATCCAGGTTCCCAACAAGCCCTTTGGTATTTCATGGTACCAGAGCGACGTTCATACCGATGCAACCGGAGCGGGCAGCGCGACCGTGAGGGGTATCTTCAACAAAGAGACCTTTTCGGTTTCTCTCGGCGGCACCACGACCTTCTCGCCCACGCACCAGTATCATCTCGGTCTCTGGTTTAACAATCCCAAAGTGCCGTTCAATCTCGGCTGCGAACCCGGCGCGACCTCTCCCATCGTCACCCCGTTCAATGGTGCGCAAAACGCCGGTATCCAGGCGCTGAACACCAGCAACTTTCCCGACAACGCTGGCCCCCTGTCTCAGATTCCATAGTTCAAACCAACACAAGGAAAAACTGACCGGTGAGCCTGAGAGGCCACGCGCTCTCTGGCTCACCGGTCAGTTTTTCCTTGTGTTGGTTGAATCATTTATCGGGCCTTGCGTTTCCCTCCTTTGATATGCTAAGACTATAGTGCTGAGAGTAAAATGAGAAAAGCAGAGAGGAGCAGGACGTGAATTTTGATCTCAACGAGGAGCAATCAGAGATTCGCGACATGGTACGTCGCTTCACTGAACAGGAAATTACTCCACATGCTGAAGCCTGGGACGAGCAGCACCACTTTCCGCGAGAGGTTTTCCAGCAGATGGGCGAGCTGGGTTTGATGGGCATGACCACGCCGGAGAGCTACGGCGGCAGCGAACTGCCCCGCTTGACAGCAGCGCTTGTCTACGAGGAACTGGCAAAAGGTGATATGGCGACAGCGGTGGGCCTCTCCGTCCATAACATGGTTACTGGCACGCTGGCACGTTTCGGCGGCGAGGAGCAGCGGGAACGCTGGGTGAGGCAACTGGCGGCGGGAAAGCTGCTCGCTGCCTTCTCGCTGAGCGAGGCGGAGGCTGGTTCGGACGCGGCCAGCCTGCAATGCCGCGCCGAACGGCAGGACGACACATACGTCATCAACGGCACGAAAATGTGGGTCACGAACGGCGGCGAGGCCAATATCTACCTGCTGATGGCGCGCACGCGGCCAGGTGCTGGCGCGGCAGGCATCAGCAGCTTTGTCGTCGAGAAAGGTACGCCCGGCTTCTCGTTTGGCAAGACGGAGCGCAAGATGGGGCTGCATTCATCGCCCACGCGAGAACTCATCTTTGATGCCTGTACTATTCCTGCCGCCAATCGCGTCGGTGAGGAGGGACAGGGTCTCAAAATCGCCCTCTCATCGCTGGACAGCGGGCGCGTCAACATTGGCGCGGTGGCCGTTGGCGTGGCACAGGCCGCTTTCGAGACCGCCTGCAACTACTCCCGCGAGCGCCGGCAGTTCGGCCATCCCATCAGCAGCTTCGAGGCCATCCAGTTCATGCTCGCCGACATGGCGATGCAGATCGAAGCCTCGCGCCTGCTCGTCTACAAGGCCGCTAGCAAACTCGACGCCGGTCAGAGCGCGGGGAGAAATGC
>DASTKE010000246.1:0-2660 GCA_035716105.1 Ktedonobacteraceae bacterium
ATACGTAGCAGCCCCGGGCCTACGTTGGCGCATTCGTCCCTGGACCAATTGATGGATGAACAATTGGGTCCGGGGAATTTTTTTGAGGAGAACCACTCATTATGACACAGACTGAGAACAAACCAGCCACGGGCGAAACGCCTTTTGTGCCGATTGAGGACATTGTGTCCCTGGCAAAGAGACGCGGTTTCGTCTACCCCAACTCGGAAATCTACGGCGGCGTGGCCGGCATCTATGACTTCGGCCCGCTCGGCGTGGAACTGCGCAACAACATCCGCCGCTACTGGTGGTGGTCGATGGTGCAGTTGAACGACAATGTCGTGGGCATCGAAGGGGCCATCATCACGCATCCCCGCGTCTGGGAGGCCAGCGGCCACGTCGAGAACTTCGTTGATCGCCTGGTCGAGTGCAAAAACTGCAAGCGGCGCTACCGCGTTGACCACCTGCCGGAAGAGAACTTGCAGGCAAACAAGTGTCCCAACTGCGGCGGTGAGTTGATGGAGCCACGCAAGTTCAACCTGCTGATGGAGACCTACCTGGGCGTGGTTGAGGGCGAGCGCCAGAAGACCTACCTGCGCGGTGAAGCCTGCCAGAACATCTTCCTGGACTACGACAACGTGCTGAAATCCTCGCGTATGCAGATCCCCTTTGGTATCTGCCAGATCGGGAAAGCCTTCCGCAATGAGGTCACGCCCGGCAACTTCCTGTTCCGCCAGCGCGAGTTCGAGCAGTGGGACTTGCAGTTCTTCGTGCATCCGAGCGAGATGCAGAAGTGGTTTGACTACTGGAAAGAGTACCGCTTCGAGTGGTATTCTGGCATCATCAACCACAAGAACCGCCTGCGCTTCCGCGAACACAGCCCCGACGAACTGGCGCACTACGCGAAACAGGCGTTTGACATCGAGTACCAGACCATTCTCGGCTGGCAGGAGTGGGAAGGCATCCACTGGCGGCAGGATTGGGACCTCTCGCGGCACAGCGAGTACAGTGGCCGCGATTTGAGCTATACCGACCCGCTCACGAAGGAACGCTACATACCCTGGATCGTCGAGACCTCCGGCGGCGTTGATCGCACCTTCCTCAACCTGCTGATCGACGCCTATGAGATCGAGCCAGACCCCAACGGCAAGGAGTCGCGCACAGTGCTGCGCCTGAACCCGATGCTCGCACCGGTCAAGGTGGCTGTGCTGCCATTGCAGAAGAACAAAGAGGAACTGGTCAGTACGGCCAGAGACATCCACAACCGTTTGAAGCGCCTGATGGTCGCGCAATACGACGACGTGGCGAATATTGGTCGCCGCTATCGCCGCCAGGACGAGATTGGCACGCCCTACTGCGTGACGGTCGACTTCCAGACGCTGGAGGATTCGACGGTCACAGTGCGCGAGCGCGACAGCATGAGCCAGATTCGCCTGCCCATCAACGAACTGCCCGCCTACCTGCTGGAGCGCGTGACCTGGCACTAGGTTTTTAGAGACTTTGAGGATAGAACACATGCTGTTGGAGGCGTCGCCTCCAACAGCATGTGTTCTATCCTCAAAGTCCTACCCTCTATTTGCATCTTTCGATGCTCTATGTTCGTCTGGTATAGTGACTATAGATACTCTAAAACAGAAGGATCACTTTTGAATGACACGCATACTTTCTTATAATATTCTGGCTGGTGGCTATAACCTTCGTGCGGGGGGCGCGAGGCGAACTGATAAAATCGTAGCAATGATTCGATCCGTCCAGCCCGATGTCGTTGGGCTGATCGAGGCCATACATCCAAAGATGACGCAGAAACCGCTCGTCGCGGAAGACATCGCCGAACAGCTTGATATGCGCCTCATCCCCTTGAACCGCCCGCAGCATAGCCATGATTACCAGACAGCACTGCTGACGCGCCTGCCGGTTGTCGATATCCAGTTTCATTCGCGTCCCGGCATCCTGACGAAGCCGCTGCTGGAAGTAAGCGTCGAAGAGACGAACGGGCAGCAGCTTACGGTGTTTGTGACGCACCTCTCGGCAGCCTTTTCCAAAGGGTGGGCAGGTAACAACATCCGGCGGCGAGAAGTGCGGGAAATCTTACGCATTATGGCGACCAAAGAGGGAAAGCCACACCTGCTGATGGGCGATTTCAACTCGCTCGCGCCCGGAGACCATTTCCAGGCCAGCGCACTGCTGGGCTATATCGTCCAACTGGACCGCACGCGGCAAAAATACGTGCATGATGGAGACGGCAATCCCCACCTCGATTTTGTGGTGCCGCAGAACCTGCGTTTCTTCAACCCGCTGCTGCGGCGCATTCCGGGCAATCGGCCACTCACCGCGCTCTTCGATACCGCTGCCGCGCTCTACGCCCCACGCGGTAGCATCCGCCTCCTGCTCGACGCGGGCTATCAGGACTGCTTTCGCCAGATGAATCCAGGAGTGCAGACGTTCACCTGCCCCTCGGCAGCGCCCGCCGGTCGCATTGATTACATCTTTGCCAGCCCTGAGCTGGCCGGGCGACTTGCTAGCAGCACCATTCTCACTTGCGCGGATGGCGTGCGTGGAGACGAGGCCAGCGATCACCTGCCGGTCTTCGCCGAATTTGGCCTGGGGAGTGCAATAGAGAAGCTGGATACACACGAACAAGCGGTTGAGGCGCTTTAACGCGCCTCAACCGCTTGTTCGTG
>DASTKE010000247.1:0-4272 GCA_035716105.1 Ktedonobacteraceae bacterium
TCCAAACATCTGCTAATCTTTTTAATTTTTATAAATGGTGCTCTATAAATAAAGATGAGGAACGCCCGGCAGCTATTCTGTCGGGTGTTCCTCATCATCCATAGCCTGCTTCCCCGTTCTTCTGGCCGTTCTACCGGCTCGGACCGCCATGCTGCACTACCACCTAAGTCTGTACACGTATCAAACCACTAGATGTATTCAGCAATCTACGTTCTCCTGTCCATTTGGCCGTTGCCTGATAACAAGCGTGTGTGGTAGGGTAGGTAATGGATATGGGTCTAGCTATTCAGGAGCGTGTTTCGTATGTCTTCGGTGTCCGATACCTCTGAGCCGACTGTTCAAGATGGAGATTCGTTGCAAAAACACTCGTTTGTATCCTCATTTCTACACTTGCCGCCCAACATCTACTTGCTACTTTTCTTCACGATGGGCAAGGGCTTCCAACTTACCATTGCAACCTTAAATATCAACTATTACGCCTATAGCCTGGGCTATCATCCAGATTTTATCGGCTTGTTGAGCGCGATGCCCGCCATTGGCGCGCTTGTCAGCAGCGTTCCCAGTGGCTTGCTGGCGGATCGTATAGGTCGCAAGCCGGTCTTGCTCGGTACGGCCATTTTGACCCCGCTCTTTCTGGCCGGTATCGGATTGGGGACTTCGGCTCCCTGGCTGCTCGCCTGCGCGTTGATGCAGGGCGTTGTCTCTTCCGCCTACTGGGTCACGAACCTGCCGCTGCTGACGGAGAGCACGACAGAGCAGCAGCGCGTCGGCGTGTTTGCTCTAAACAGCTTCTTGCTGCTCGGCGTTGGTTCGCTGGGCAATTTGCTGGGTGGGGCCGTACCTGAATTCGTGAGCACCCTGCTGCATGTCTCCGCCGCCAGCACGGTGCCGCTGCGCTGGGGCGTGTTGGCGGCTGCGCTGACCACCCTGATTTTCGGCCTGCCGCTCTGGTTCCTCAAGGAGCCGAAACGCGAGCGGCTAAGCCAGCGCGAGCCATTGCCGGAGCTCGTGCAGGAGCCGGATCAAGTGGTGGAACACGCCGTGCTCTCACTGGCGAAGCCGAAGGAGCGCCCACCAGTCGCGCTCTTCGCCCAGTTGCTGATCTGTGATCTGCTGTTCACGATGGGTGAGGGGGCGGTGGTTGCGCTGATACAACTCTACTTCGTGCTGCGCTTCCACCTGCTGCCCGGCCCGCTGGGGGTCATCTTCACCATTTCGGGGCTGGCTGGCGGCATCTTTTCGCTGACCGCTCCCCTGTTCGTGCATCGCTGGGGTAAGCTGCGCATCATTACGTCGGTTATGTACCTGAGCGCGCCGTTGATGATCCTGGTTGGCTTTGCCCCCAACATCTGGCTGGCCATCGGCGGTGAGTACACGCGCTCTTTCATGCGCACGCTAATCGAGCCGATTTACGGGGCCTTCGCGATGGAGCAGCCATCGGCCCGCTACCGGGCGACGCTGAGCGGCTTCTACTCGGTCACGTGGAGCATCGGCTTCAGCATCGGGCCAAGTATCGCAGGCTGGTTGCAGACGCATGTCAGCCTCTCTGCCGCCTTCGTCTTCGGCGCGTCCTGCTTAATCACCAGCGCCAGCCTGCTGCTGTTCTTCTTCGGACGAAAGAGAATGTCCAGATAGGCAATTGTGGTAGATTGTTGGGTAAAAGCGAACAAATCTGCAACAATTTGATATACTATAATCGTCTTATCCAAAAGCACTGATGTATTTCCGATGCCTTTTGTGAACTACTCCACAGTTTAGCCGTAAGATATACTGTATACTAGCTGTGGGATATGTGTTTGTCGTCTAGAGGAGTGTTGAATGCGGTCGAGTCTTGTCGATTCCGGCCCCCGGCCACAGGCGAATACGCCGGTTTTCCCTGCCCATGCTGATTCTCACATACAGTACCGGAGGGGGGCGGCCTCGCCACTTCCGGCACAAACGCCAGCCCAGGCACGCCATATTCCGCTGGCTCCGGTGGAGGGCTGGTCTCCTCTTCTGCTGCTGGCGATTGCCATGTGGAGCATCGTTTTCTCGGTGACGCGGGCGCAATGGATGCAGCCTTCGCTGCGCGAACATACCATTATCCTGTTTTTGAGCGTTCCTGTTGGTCTGCTGCTCGGTTTGCTGGTGGCTAAGAGTCGCCGCCTGCCGCAGGCCATCCTGCACCTGGGTGCCTGTCTGGTCGGCCACTGGTTCTCCGTTTGGCTGACCTGCGTCGTTGCCTACCATATTTCCTGGATGCTCTTGCTGGGCTATTTGCGCTCGGCTATCACGGGCAACCTCTCCTCCCTGACGCCTGCCGCGAACGATATGGTCTTCCTGTTCTACCTCTCGTTTCTCTGCTTCTTCCTCAGCTATTTTGGCACCTGGCTGGTCTATCGCGCCCGGCTGCCCTGGATGGTCGCCCTGGTCTACTGCTCTATTCTGCTCGTCAATCTCAATTTCTCCGGCGATAACCTGCTGGGAGCCATGATGGTCGCGGTGGGGGCGCTGCTCTTACTGATTGCCCGCGTGCAACTTGCGAACCAGTTGATCCAGTGGAAGCGCGAGGGTTTGCATACGGATCAAACATGGCTGCGCGGCGTTATCCGGCGCTGTATGCAGGTTGCCTGCCTGCTGTCCGTTGTGACCCTGCTGCTAAGCTGGACGTTACCGGCACTGGCACAGCCGTCGCAGGGAGTGTCCTTCTGGAATCAACTGGATAACGCCTGGACGAACGTGCTGAACGGACATGTCTCCTGGCAGAACCCCGGCTCGATTGTGCAGCCCTATCAGTCACCGGCCAACTTCTTCGGCAATCAACTGGCGATTACCGGCAGTGTGAACCTGCCTGCGGGCGAGGTGCTTTCCTACACCAGTTCCGCCGGAGCGCAATATCTGGAAGGCTTCACCTTTGACTCCTTCGATGGTCACACCTGGACGATGACCAATACGATCAGCCAGCATTACAACGCGGATATGACGCTGCCAATCGATACATCCAATAACGTTACATCCGTGAAGACAACTGTCACGCTTGTCCAGCCACCCATAGATGCTGAAAACTATATCTTCGGGCCAGCGGAACCAGTCAAATTTGATATCGATACGGTTGTCTATGGCAATGCCATGCCGGTTGCCTGGGCGCAACAAAGCCCGCTGACGAAGGGGGAAAGCTACCAGGTAACGTCCATCGCCTCCTCGGCGTCATCCAACGACCTGAGCGCTATACCGCTGCCGCTGGAGAATCTGAACTTCTGGCAGCAGGATACCAACTATGCCACGCTCAATACCTACTATCTTCAGGTGCCGAAGGGTCTCTCTCCTAACGTCTGGCGTACCGCGCAACAGTGGACGCGGGGCGTGACCAACACCTACCAGGCGCTGAGGATGCTGGAAGCGCACCTCAGCGACCAGAACCAGTTTGTCTATTCCGTGACGAATACACCCGTCCCCTCTAATGTCGATGCCGTTGACTGGCTCTTACAAACGCGGCATGGCTACTGCACGTACTACGCGACGGCCATGACGGTCATGGCGCGCCAGCTTGGCATTCCCGCTCGCGTGGTGAGCGGCTTCAGTCACGGCACCTACGACGCGCAGCACAAAGATTGGGTGGTGAATGGACAGGACGCTCATAGCTGGGTGCAGGCGTACTTCCCCGGCTATGGCTGGATCAACTTCGATCCCACACCCGGCTTCTCCAATAGTACCATCACGAATCCGCTGCCCACCGCGACACCTGCTCCCACGAAGCCGCCCACTCACGCCACGCCATCGCCCGTCCCGTCCAAAAAGGGCAGCCAGCCGCCCCAGTTGAACGGCTCGCAGAACGGCAGCGCCGGGAAGACGACGGGCCAGGTGCTGGATGCGAGTTTCCTGGCGTGGTTCTCGCTGGCCTCGGTCATCTTCTCGCTGCTCGTCCTGTGCGCGGCGCTTGTGAATTACTGGTGGCGCAACCTCTATGCCGGTAGTCCGCTGGCCGCAGGCGTGTTCTGGCGCGTCTGCCGGTTGGCGAGTCTGATCGGCTTCTCCCCGCGCCAGTCGCAGACGCCTTACGAGTACAGCGCCCTGCTCAGCCGCCAGTTCCCGCGTGAGGCCGCGCCCCTGCGCCGTCTCACCGACCTCTTTGTGCGCGAGCGCTGGGCACCCCACCACCTACCTTATAGTACCGGTGAGGATGAGGTGAATCGGCTCTGGCCTGCTTTGCGCCGCCTCCTCTTCCACCTCGCTTTCAATCGCCGAAAAACGTCATAATCCCAATTCAGGGCAAGCGTAGAGGGAGTTGATGCC
>DASTKE010000248.1:0-11097 GCA_035716105.1 Ktedonobacteraceae bacterium
CTCTTCACAGAAAGTGAGGGCGGACAGCCTGCTCGTGAGTCGATGCATGTGATTCTGGAGGGATTTGTGAAGGTAGCTCGCCGGACGGAGCCGGGAACGGGACAGAACAAGGGCGATGAGCGCATCATCGCCTATCGGCAAAGCGGTGACTACTTCGCAGGCGGACTCGATATGCTTGGCGATGGACGAGCGGTGAGCGTTACCGCGATCAATCGTGTGCATGTCGCGGAAATGGCCAGCCAGGACATGCAAGTCATCCTGTCTCGCTACCCTGAAGTCAACCAGCGTTTTACGATGCGCGTCCAGGAATACCAGGCAATGACGAACGTGGCCCAAACCTTTGTCGGCACCATAGACTTTTTACGCGCCCACCCTGAGCAAAAGCAAGCAGTTCCAGAAGCTCGGGCCGGGCTGCGAGCGCTGGTTGGCAATGGCGTCGTTGAGGGAACAGAAGTGCTGGTCATTGACCTGGATAAGTGCGTCCAGTGTGATAAGTGCGAGGACGCATGTGAGCGGCGGCATGGACATTCACGCATGAATCGTAAGGGCATGGTGATAGGCAATATCAGCATTGCTACCGCCTGCCGCCAGTGCCAGGACCCCGTCTGTATGCTCTGTAGCCGGGCAGGCATTGCACGTATGCCAGGTGGGGAAGTCTACATCACTGAAAGCTGTATCGGCTGCGGTATCTGCGCCGAACGCTGCCCCTATGATAACATCTCTATCGTCTCGCTGGCCGATGAAACAGAGGAAATCACGCAATGGCAGCGTTTCACCCGCTTCTTTACGAAGGGTTCCGGGCAGGAGCGAGGCCACAAAACACTCCCGATGGCTCAAGGCTCCGCCGCGCCGGGTCCGCTCAACGAGAAGCTTCCGTTTGATCCTTTAAACGAAATACGCAAAAAAGTGGCGATCAAATGTGATCTCTGTGTAGGATACAATAATCAGGCTTGCGTGCAAGCTTGCCCCACCGGTGCAGCCTTCCGCGCCCAGCCGCTCCAATTTTTCGGCTCAACCGAAGATATTCTCCGGCAGCGGATTCACTAGAAAGGACCGTTCCAGTTATGGCAACGACAGCACAATCATCACGCCAGAACACGTGGCGACGCATCTGGCATACGCCCACTTCTAAAGCAGCGCTCTACTGGCTCATCTTTGCCGCCATCTATACCGCCCTCTTTTACGTGCTCTACGCCGTGCTCTTCAAAGCTCCAATCTTCACAGGCCCCTGGTTCGATCACGTGTTCCGTGTCGGAGTGATGTCGTACCTGATGATTTTAGCCACTGCCGCCTACTCGTTACGTACCCGTTTCGTACGCGGCTTGCCCTGGAAAACGCAAAACTGGGTATGGGTGCATCTGTGGATTGGCATCGCCGCTGTGCTGCTAGCGTTGCTGCACGCCGACTACCGTTTTGTCCTCCACGGCTACTGTGTGGACCTCAGTTGCGTTACAGCCCATTACTGGGGCATGCCCGCGCTCTATGGCCTCATCTTCATTGTCGTGAGCGGCGCGGTCGGTCGTCTCCTCGACATCTGGCAGGCGCGAGTGATTGCGCGAGATGCAAGCGCTAATGGGGTCGGTATTGCGAAAGCGATTCCAGGGCGCTTGCTCGAACTGGAATATATCATAGAGCGTTTGAATGCTGGCAAATCTGAGCCCTTCAAACAGTATTGCATCCAGGCCATGAACAGTGTAGGCAAACTTCCAACACCCATTCCGACCATTGAGCCACGCGAACAAGCCGACTTTGAACAGGCATATGCCGCGCTGGAAGATCATGCACACCTCGCGGCCTCGCTCAAAAAACAGAACAGAGCACAATCGATCTTCCGTGTGTGGCGACGTGTGCATGTGGTGCTGGTGCCGCTCATGCTGCTCATTGTCACCTATCACGCCGTATTAGAACTGATCGTCAACGTGCTGCACCTGGCCAAACCTTAACTCCGTGGCCCAACCGTGAAAAAGCCGGTGTTCGAGTCACAAGTGTTTGTCGTGCTGTTGCAAAAGCTTCCGTGCAGAAAGGTTCCTCCCTGTTGCGTTGCGCCATAGAAAAGCAGCGGTTGTTGACCGGCGGACTGCTGCACCGAAAAGGAGAATTTGCCCTGCTTATCCACCGTTCCTTTAAGCGGCTGCGTCTTCGGTGGAGAGGTTTTGAACGTCACTGACCCGCTCAAGAGACCACTTCCCTGGTTTTGCACGATAAAAACGGTGATGCTGGTTGACTGGCCCGTTAACTGATTCGCCATCGTTCCACTATACGAGCCAGCGATATAGAGGCCACTCGGCGGCGTTGGAGTAGCAGCAACCGTTGGCGTACTTGCGGGTGTCCTGACAGGGACGGTCGCGGTTTGTGAAGAGGACAGGGCATTCGCATTGGTTTGCTTGCCCCCTGTCAGGTGGACGCCAAAATAGAGGCCTGTACCGGCAAGTAAGAGTAGGATAACCAGACCTGAGATGAGAGCATATGTCCTGGTTCTGGTTCGAGGCGCTGGCTCTCTTCCGGGAAAAGAGGGTGCAGGCTGCTTCTCTACAGCGGCAGCCCTGGAATCAGAAGCGGCAATCGTTGGCAGATCTTGACCAAAGGACGCTCGAGGCGTTACTCTGGGTTCAGGCGTGATAAGCGTTGGCGCTGCACTGAGAACATCTGATGCTGAAGAAGGTTCTTCAGCTTGTTTGATGCCAATGGTAACGAACACTACCTTCCCTGAATTGGGCGATTCATCAGGGACTGGCACGCGGATGACCTCTCCATCATGGACATTGGCAGGTACTGACACAGTGACCGGCTGGCCATTGGGCATAGTAATCGTTCGACTGGCACCAGCGTTTGCTTCCATCCGGGTGAGATACACAGCGGCACGAAGATCTCTCCTGTCTGATTGCCTCGGTTCCACGATATGTTCGACAGACAAAGAAACAGGGGCAGGCAAGGCTTGCACTGCCTGCTCAAACGCATCAGCGAAGGCTGTGACAGAAGGGAAACGATCTTCTGGCCGCTTCGCCAGAGCACGTAAGATGACTGAATCGATAGTCGCGGTCAAATCTTTCTTGAGCGTGCTGGGCGGCAACGGTTGGGTAGATAGATGATGGTTCAGCAATCGTTCCATACTGCCCTCAAAAGGAGGGCGTCCCATCAGCAGTTGGTAGATCATGATGGCAAGCGCATACTGGTCGCTAGCGAAAACCGGGTTGCTGCCCCATTGTTCGGGAGCCATGAAAGTGGGAGTGCCGCGAATGGTGAGGCTGGAACTGGCAACCGTGGCGCTGTTGCGAGCAAGTCCAAAATCTGCGAGCAGCACCGTCGGACGATGAGGATTTTTTGTATTGCTACGTATAAGAAAGTTTGAAGGTTTGACATCCAGATGAATCACCTGATGGTCGTGTGCATACTGAAGAGCGTTCGCGGCCTGATCAACGATGTATGCTATGTCTTGCACTGAAAGCTTCGTCGCATCACCGCGCTGTCTCTGCCAGTCCGCGAGTGTCCCCTCTGCGCAAAATGGCATGACCATATAGTAAACAGTCGTGCCATCAATGATCTCCTCGCCAAAGTCGTAGAGGGGCAGGATATTGGGATGCTCGAGGGCGGCGATAGCTCGTGCCTCACGTTTGAAAAGGCGGGCGGCATCTTTGGCCTCTTTGCTATCAGGATAAGAGCCAGCTTCAGACCGAATGACTTTAATCGCCACCCGCCGACTGACCCGGGTGTCTTCCATGAGATGCACTTCACCCATGCCACCACTACCCAGCAAACGGACACGATGATAGCGACCGTTCTGGAGTTCTTCTAATGCCATCTTTTGCCTCGGTTCTCTTGAATAGAAAATGCGCTCTCCGAGTTTTTAGTAGTCTCATA
Organism: Ktedonobacteraceae bacterium; assembly: GCA_035716105.1. Taxonomy (GTDB): domain Bacteria; phylum Chloroflexota; class Ktedonobacteria; order Ktedonobacterales; family Ktedonobacteraceae; genus CADDYT01. The sequence goes on from DASTKE010000248.1 coordinate 3,859, forward strand.
CACGACAATACTATAACACAACCGTTTCAGTATGCAAAGAACTCAGGGGTATAGACTCTCCGTCCTTCGAGGGAAAAATGAAAGCCGCTACCCATATCTTAAATATGCGGCCCTGTTTTCTCAAATCGGAACCTCAAATATATGTGAGCATTTGCCCTTGCCTACCCCGACGAGCCATTTGTGCAGCAGATTGCTGCACAAATTCCCTGTCCATAAAGCTCGTAACAGACTCTAGTTGCACGCTTTTGATCTACTGAGCACTGTCTTTCCATTATGGCACATTCCCGTTCGGTTGGGCGCTGGGAACGGCTGCTGTGAAGGCTTCCTGCTTGCCGGTGCGCGTGTCGTTCCAGAAGGGGTGGACGAAGTGGTCGTCGGCGGCGATGCCCTGGTAGTCGCCGATGAACTGATTACCGTACTCGTCGGTGGGTGCGCCTACGGCAGGGTCCCAGCTTTGTGTGGTGACGCGCACGTTTTTAAGGAATGAAATGCCGTGATTGACGGACTGTGCGAGATAGACGTCGATCAGCTTATGCTGTGGGTCGAGGCGCGTATCGAAGAAGGAGATACTGATGACGCCATCGGTTGCCACGGCCATCTGCGGCTGAAAGTGGTTGGCCCCATTATTCACGGGATCATCGTTCACACGAATGGGAGCCGTCCAGGTCTGCCCATGATCTTTTGAGGCGATGAAGAGCAGATCAGCATCGGTCTTGCCTTTATCTGACCATGTGATGTACAGTTGGCCCGTGCGGGGGTCGCAGGCGAAGGCAGGCAGTGAGAGCGTGCGATAGCGTTCGGGCGGGAAACGGCCCGCGATATCATGAATGGTGGCAATCAGAACCGGCGTCGTCCAGTTATTGCCTGCATCGGGTGAGGTGGTCACAATCAAGCGCGTCGGCGTGGAACCGCTCATCAGGTCGATGTAGGGAAAGGCTACGGCTACGGTTCCATCCGGCTCGACAAGGGGTATGGCTCCCTGGACAGCATCGCAGAGCGTGGAGTTGGCAGGACGCCCGGTCGCTTTATTGTTGCAGAAGGGTGCTTTGCCCTCCACCTGTCGCACCGGAGAGAAGGTCTTGCCGCCATCCGTTGAGCGAGAAAAACCCAGTTCCTCGCTACAATAGTTGCCATCGCCATAGAAGCCGTGATGATCGTAAGACCAGACGACATAGATGTTGCCGCTGTGCAGCCCTCGCGTCTGGTCGACAGCGATCCACGGCTTGTCACTGAAGACCTTGCCCGTATTGTCGTCAAAGACAATCGTTGGAGGGCCGAAGGTCAGACCGCCATCAGTGGAAGTCGAAACGGCAATGCCGCTTTCACCGTTGAGGGCGGGAACGGAAAACAGCACGGCGGCATAGACCCTGTTATTGAGGCCGAAGGCAAAGCTGGGGTCGGAGGTGAGCAGGTTGGAGCGAAAACCGGGCAGCACGCCGCCATCCTTCCACGTGCAGCCACCATCGTGCGAGGCGTAGTAGCCAATCTGGAAGCGATAATGGGCCGGGTCAGTAAAGAATTTGGAGCCACCCACCAGATACAGTGGGTTTGCCGGGTCCTCAACCAGCATGGTCTCGCTATGCGCCAGGTAGCTATCATGGCTGGCCTGAATATTAGCATACGGCGGTTGTGGATGACTGCCCAGCCGCACACAGGAACCCCCTCCAGCAAGCGTATAGTATGATGTTGGGGCCGGAGTCGGCGTTGGTATGCTATTGATGTTACCGGAACTGCAGGCGGAGAGAGCGAGTAGCAGCGAGAGGCAGGTACTGAACAAGCCCAGGAACACTGTGGGAAATGATCTGGCACGCATATTTCCTCTTCCTGTCTTTTTCACCGGCACCGTAAAAAACGCACTTTTTCGTCTCAAATCAAGCAAAGAAACGGTTCTTTACCTGTAGAGACGCCAGAAAGGGAAAAGTATTGCAGGGAACGTAAGCAAAGCAATAACTTTTGCCAGCATAAAGCTTTTGCGCCCGAATGAGATATTATGCCAGCGATTCTAGTAACGCCTGTACGTCTGCCGCCGTTTCCGCTTTGAGCAATTCCTGTGCCTGCCGCCGCCAATATGCCATTGGTTGCATTGAGAGGACGGACTTGACTTTGAGCATGGCGGGTGGACTCATGCTCAGTTCTTTAACGCCGAGACCGGCCAGCAATGGCCCGATACGGGCATCAGCGGCCAGTTCGCCGCAGACTGCTACCGGTTTGTCGTGCGCAACACCTGCCTGCACGACTAGAGCGATCAGACGCCACACCGCCGGTTCCAGCAGGCCGAACATGCCTGTGACACGACTATTGGTGCGGTCAACGGCCATTGTATACTGGAAAAGGTCATTGGCCCCTATGCTGAAGAAGTCAACTTCCCTCGCCAGAGCAGTCGCCATCACCGCCGCGGCTGGCGTCTCCACCATAATCCCAATCGGTGTACGCGCAGGAATGACAAAGCTCGTCCGTTCAAGCTCATTCCTCACAGATGCGTAGGTCGCTCGTAGGCAGCGCACTTCCTCCAACGTGGCGATCATCGGGAACATAATGGCCAGGTCTATGTCTGTCACCCCGGCTGCTCGCAACAGGGCACGCAACTGTTCGCGTAAGAGATCTTCATGCGAGAGGTGAATACGCGCTCCACGCAGCCCAAGCGCGGGATTCGCCTCCTGCATCGAACCTATCAGCGCCTCCAGAGCGGGGAATGGTTTATCAGCGCCCGCGTCGAGGGTGCGCGCTATGATTGTCTTGCCAGCAGATGTGTGTTCGCCGAAAGCACGAAAGAGGTCCACGTAGCTCTCGAACTGTTCCTGCTCGTTGGGAAAGACCTGTCGGCCATTGAAGAGGAATTCAGTCCGCAGCAGGCCAATACCCTCGGCTCCAAGCTCGGCGGCACGGCGCGCATCTTCTCTATTCCCCACGTTGGCAAAAATTTGGACAGGGCAACCGTCAGCCGTTGCACCCGGCTGATGGAGCAAGCGAGCTTGATGGGTCTGTCGCTGCCAACGTGCTTGCTGTTGCTGCTGCATGGTGGTGTGCAGCACCTGAGCCTGCTCGGTATCGGGCCGCAGGTAGAGTAAGCCTCGCGTGCCATCTATGGCTAGCTGTTGACCATCGTGCAGCGCGTCTATAAGCTGGGGATCACAGCCTGCAACGGCGGGAAGTTCCATAGCACGGGCGAGAATGGCAGCATGGGTTGTGGGACCGCCGACAACGGTGCAGATACCCAGAATCGTCCCAGCATCAAAGCTGGCGGTATCCGATGGTGTGAGATCATGAGCAACAATCAAGACGGGAACAGTATCAGTATTGTGGGTCTCTACGGGCTGATCTGGCTGCTGCAAATGGCGGAGAACGCGAGATATAGCATCGCGGACATCCGCGCCGCGAGCGGCAAACATTTCATTGTCCAACGCTTCCAGTTCCCGTGCCTGCCGCTCTGCCACCTCGTGCAGAGCGGCGACGACGGAGAGATGCTGCTGAGCAATGAGCAGCAGGGCTTCGTCTACGATTGCCGGGTCTTCCAACATCAGTTGCTGCGCCTCAAATATAGCCGCCTCGCTCTGACCAACCGTTTTTGCAACCTGCACGCTGAGCGCGCCTAGTTCCTGTACCGCGACCTCAAGCGCTGCGCGTAGCCGCCGCTGCTCTGCCTCAACCTGTTGAGAACCAATCATGTGCATCTCAAATACTGTGGACCTGACGGGCCTGATAACACGCACAGGCCCGATGGCGATACCGGGAGAAACCGGCATCACTGGCCGCGGGCCAGTCGAGATCACAGAGTCACTTGCCATTGAACTCACTCCTCTTCGTCAAACTTGCGGTTTACCAGATCCGCCAGCGTCGCTACAGCTTCTTCGGCATCATCTCCCTCTGCGCGCACGACAATAGTATCGCCGAGCACAGCCCCCAGTTTCAAGACGCCCAGAATACTTTTCACATTCGCGGACTTCTCGCCACACAGCACCTGGATCTGCGACTGAAACCGGGCCGCTGTCTGCACCAGCAGACGAGCGGGCCGGGCGTGCAGGCCCACTCTATTCGTAATGAGCAGTTGATTCTCCACTTTTGGCACGAGCGTTTTCCTTCTATAACGGCTGGTGAGCCTGGACTTTCGGCAGGGTGTGAGCCTCAGCAGCCGCCTCGGCCACCTCCTGCAAACTATTGCCGATCGAAGCCTCCACCGCGGCAATCACCGCTCCCTCGACCAGTGGCGCGGAACTCATCACAACGGGGCAGCATGATTCCTGCGCGAATGCCTCCACCGCCATCTCGGTCGCCATCACAGCGCTTCCCAGATCAAGCAAGACCAGAATGCCGTCGGATTCCCTGACATGCTGAAGAGCGACAACAATTTTATCGACTGAGGTACCCAGGTCTCCTTCAGAGGTTCCACCTGCCGCTGCTATTGCTACTTTTCCCTGGGCCATCTGCTCTGCCAACTCGACAACCCCCTCAGCCAACCGAACACTATGCGATACGATCACTAAACCAACCGTCATGAGCCTGCCTCCTTAGCTACAAGAAATGGACGTGGAATACCAGCGCGCCTATACTCCATGTCCGTAGGTATCCGCTAAAGCTTTCAGTATGAGCCAGCTTGAAGTGGCACCGGGGTCTTGATGGCCGATACTGCGCTCACCCAGGTAGCTGGCACGCCCCTTTGTCGCCAGCAGAGGTATCGTCGCCTTCATTCCCTCTTCAGCGGCCTCGCTGGTGTACAGCAAGATATGCGCGATATCGAGATTCTGCGCTACTGCCTCTTTTGCCGCCAGCAGCGCGGGCGCAAGTGCATCCACCATCGTTTTCTCACCGGGCCGGGCTTTGCCACGAGCTTTGACGCCCTCCAGCGCCGCTTCCAGTAGATGCACCACGTCAGCCTCGTACAATTCATATTTGCCGGAGCTTGCCATGCCAGCACGCAGGAAAGCCGTTCCATACAAGGGTCCGCTCGCACCACCAACGGTCGAAACCAGTGTTGTGCCAACCGTTTTCAGGATTGAGCCAATATCCATCTCCGCGACAGATGGTAATTTCTCCATCACCGCCTGAAAACCACGATCCAGATTAATCCCATGATCTGCATCACCGATGGGGGAATCGAGTTGTGTGAGGAAGTTGCGCTGCTCGTTCAGTACCCGCGCAACCTGCCTGATCCAGCGCACTGTATCCTCTGTTGTAATGGGCATACGTTCCTCCACGAGGATCAAGCCGGTGTTCACTGGAAAGCACGCTTCCCGGCAAACACCAACTGTATATGTTCTCTCTACGCTACGGCTAGATACCCCATCTCAGAGCCGCTGTATGCACAGGCGCATCCCAGTAGCGAATCATCTCGTCATCGAGCCGCAGCAGGGTGATGGAACACCCGGCCATCTCAAGCGAGGTGATGTAGCTGCCGATAAGGGAACGAGCGATAGTGACATCTCTGCCGCGCAAGATTTTTGCGAGTTCGCTGGCAACGACATAGAGTTCGATCAGCGGCGTAGCGCCCATACCATTGACGAAAGCCAGGACACGTTCACCCGCCTTCAAGCCCAGGTCTTCGATGACGGGATTAGCAAGCATCTCGCTGATTTCAGCAGCGGAGGCCAGTTTGACGCGGCGGCGACCGGGTTCGCCGTGAATGCCGATGCCGATCTCCATCTCGTCTTCACCCAGTTCAAAGGTAGGCTTGCCCGCCGCCGGCACGGTGCAGGAGGTGAGCGCCATACCCATGCTGCGTCCCTGGCCGTTCACCCGTCTCGCCATCTCGGCCACCTGCGCCAGCGGAGCGCCAGCCTCAGCCAGACCGCCGACGATCTTCTCCAGCAGCACCGTCACGCCGACGCCGCGTCGTCCAGCCGTGTACAGGCTATCCTGCACAGCCACGTCGTCGTTGGTCACGACGCTGGCGACCTCGATGCCTTCCGCCTCGGCCAGTTCCGCCGCCATCTCGAAGTTCAGCACGTCACCCGTATAGTTCTTGACGATATGCAGCACGCCCGCACCTCCATTCACAGCGCGGGTAGCAGCCAGCATCTGGTCTGGTACCGGGGAGGTAAAGACCGCCCCAGGGCAGGCTGCATCGAGCATCCCATGCCCGACAAAGCCCCCATGCATCGGTTCATGGCCGCTGCCACCACCGGAGATCACGCCCACTTTGCCCTTAATGGGCGCGTCGGCGCGCACGATGATCTGATTCTCATAATCGATACGCAACAGTTCAGGGTGCAGGGCTTCCATCCCAGCCAGGGCCTCCTGGACGACATCCTCTGGCCGGTTAATGAGTTTCTTCATGTCTTTCTCCTTCTTCAAGCCTGAAACGTTTTCAGAAAGGCAGTCATACTTCTGCCATCAAGACCGCCTTCCCACTTGCACATGGCACGAGAGCGATGGCTACTCTCCGCCGCCTGCACCAACTTCCGCGCTGGCAGCGGTACCTGCCGTGACACGCGCCCGCGAGAGGAAGTCATACACAAACACACCGAGGATGGCACCAACAAGAGGACCTACGAAATAGACGATCAAGTGCGTGGCATCGTACTTGCCACCCAGCACGAGTTGGACGAGTACAGGGCCAAGGGTACGTGCCGGGTTCAAGGAAACGTTCGTAACCGGACCGAAGGCCAGAATCTCACCGGCAACCATCAGGCCAATGATCAGACCGGCCCAACCTGATGGAGCACGGCCATCGACCGCCGTTCCCATGACGACGAAGAGCAGGAAGAAGGTTCCAATCACCTCCATCACGATAGCCACGCCGAACCCGGTGGAAGCGCCAAAATCTGTCGCGCCCAGGCCCGGACCTGTCGCCGCTGCCGTCCAGCCATAGGCCAGAGCAATAACCACCGCTCCCAGTATCCCGCCGGTAAACTGGGCAATATAGTAGACACTCGCGTCGCGCCAGGAGATACGCCTGGTAACAGCCAGAGCGGTAGTCACCGCGGGATTAATATGGCAACCTGAGATGTGACCAATGGTGTAGACCATCGCGGCAATGGCGAAGGCGAAAGCCAGGGCAATCATGCCAAGCTCGGCCATGCCGAACGCCGACGGCACTTTCGCCGCGTTGACAAGTGTTACTGCCGTCGTAATGGAGCCTGCACCAATAAAGGTGAGAAAAGCGGTTCCGAGCAACTCAGCAACAAACTTCTGAGTCAGTGTTGGAGTCCTGTCCATATATGAGCCGTCCACCAGAGCTGGTAGACATCCTCCTTTCAAGCAGGTAATAATCGACACACAAAGTCAGACAACCCGGTACTGCGG
>DASTKE010000249.1:0-3638 GCA_035716105.1 Ktedonobacteraceae bacterium
TTTGCAGGCTCTGAACATTGATCGCATCTTGCATATCAGCGAGCACATCTACTCGGTGACGCAGCTCGTCGGCGATTCGACTGGCCTCTTCACCGGCGATATCATCGCTGTCTATCCCGAAGACAATCTCACTGGCCCCTCACTGATCCTCGTCGGTCCCGACCAGTCAAGCGGGAAAACCAGCCAGCACGCGCATGGCTGACGATGCCTGTGTAGTATGGGGGTAGGAATGTCTCGCGAGAAGGAGCTCGAAGTATGTTGAACTATGCCGAAAACGCTAGCAGTAGAACCATTCTCCCTCTTGAGTCCATCCCTTGTAGCCAGCCTCGAAATCCTGCTAGCCATGCAGGGACGCTCTATTGAGGTTGTCAACCTCACTGAGAACCCGATTGAAGATATTATTGCTGATTTTGTGAGCATTTTGTACAGCTTTTGCGCACGACTCTACGGGCAACGTCGGGCAAAGCGCAAAACAGAGAAAATCGTGCAGAATTTGAACGTCCAGACACCACAACCAGTACTGCGAGAAGTAGGTGAAGAACGTGCAGCTCGTTGAGCAACATTGCATTAGCAAGAGCGACCCGCGCTATGCGGTCATTGATGCGGCGGCGTTCAAGTCCAAGAACCTCTACAATGCTGCACTCTACGAGATGCGGCAAGTGTTTCTCCATCAGGGTATTTACCTCTCCTATGAAGAGATGGATAAACGCTTGCAACCGCATGAAGCCTACAGAGCGCTACCGGCAAAGGTGTCACAACACGTACTCAAGCAACTGGCTGATGCTTGGAAAGCGTTCAGGGAGGCGAAAGCGTCCTATGAAGAAGACCCGTCTAAGTTCACTGGACGCCCGAAACTTCCTAAGTACAAGCACAAAACGGAGGGCCGCAACATCCTGATTTACACCATGCAAGCGGTCAGTCGTGGAAAGAGAACCTTGCAGTGTGGCATCATCAAACCCTCGATGCTGCCTATCGAAGTAAAAACACGGCAAGACCCCAAACAGATCGATCAAGTACGCATTATTCCTCGCAACGGTCATTACGTCGTAGAGGTTATTTACAGCAAGAAACCCGTCCAGGCACAAGTAGACCCCGATTTCTGTGTTGCCATTGATTTAGGCGTGACGAATTTAGCGGCGATAACATCAAACCATGTAGGCTTCGCGCCTCGCTTGGTTAACGGTCGGACGCTGAAAGCCATCAATCAGTGGTACAACAAACGCATGAAAGAGTTGAAACTGTGCCTTCCCAAAGAAGACCGTGAACGTGTCACGAAACAGATGGAGCAGATTACCACGCATCGGAACCGACAGGTCAATCACTACCTCCATGCTGCCAGTAAGAGCATTATTGACTTTCTGGTCAAAGAGGGAGTGGGTACGGTCATTGTGGGCAAAAATCCGCTCTGGAAGCAAGAGGCCGGTATGGGCAAGCGCAACAATCAAAATTTTATTGCCATTCCTCATGCACGGTTTATTGACATGCTCACCTACAAGGCAGAGTTAGTAGGCATACGAGTAGAGGTCCAGGAAGAGAGCTATACATCCAAAGCGAGCTTTCTTGATCTTGACCCTATCCCTACCTACAAGCCCAACGATGAGACAGAGCACACCTTTAGCGGGAAGAGATTTGGACGGAGAAACCGTTTGTATCGCGCAAAAGATGGAAAGATCACCTGTGCAGACGTGAACGGTTCATACAATATCTTACGTAAAAGTAAGCCTGATGCGTTTACTCATGTAGATGCAAAGGGAATAGCGGCCTACGTAGTTCAGCCTGTACGGTTAGCAATAACCGTGTAAATCAAACAAAAGATGTGGTGTCCACTGATGTCCATATTTTTTGGAACTACTGTGAGACGAAACGTTTGTTTGCCTGTCGCCTTGCTTCTGCTTGTGGCATGGATGATGGTCGCGTGCAGCGGAACGCCATCTCTGCCGGGCGTGCAGGGAAGACAGGGGAAGCAGGTGCATTCGCCTCTGCTCGGTCCGTACAGCATCACCCCTTCCTCCGCCTCCTCACCGGGAGGAAGCATTGTCTACTCCGATACGCAGTTTCCCGACTCGGTCAACCCCCTGTTTGGGGGTTCTGATAGCGATTTTGCCGTGCAAGCTGCGCTCTGGGCGCGGCCCGTCGTCTACGATCAGCAGTTTCATGTTCATGCCGATCAGTTGACTGAGGTGCCTCTACCGGAAAATGGGGACGTGCTCGACGAGGGTAAAACCATCCTTATGCACCTGCGCCACGACCTGCGCTGGTCGGATGGGCAGCCCATTCTCGCCAGCGACTACCGCTACTGGTGGCAATTGGATCAGAATCCGGACACGGGCGCACTCATCACAAGCGGCTACGATCAGATCGCCAGCATCGAGACGCCAGATCAGTACACGGTTGTGCTGCATATGAAGCGTTCTTTCGGCCCCTACCTGTTCTACCTGCCCTATGCCGCGCCGCAACATGCCTGGGGCAAGCTCCCGGCCATCCAGCTTCAAAACACGACCAGCGTCTTCTCGGCCCCACGAGTCACCGACGGCCCCTATATGCTCTCCAAAGTCGACGACGGCCACAGCTACACGATGGTGCCGAATCCCTATTATCACTCGACGACGTTTCATGGTCCCTTTCTCTCGCAATTGATCTACCGGGCTTACAGCGACAGCGCGGCCCTCAGCGCGGCGGTGCGCCAGCGGCAGGTCTCCGTTAGCCAGGGCTACATGGAGTACCAGCTTCCCTCCCTTGCCCACCTGCCAGCAAACGCCAGGCTGTTGGAGACGCCCGCCGCGGCCTACGAGCATCTCGACTTCAACAACGCACGGTCGCTTTTCCAGGATGTGCGCGTGCGCCGCGCCATCGCGCTGGCGATCAACGTCTGTGGCCTGATCCAGCAGGTTCTCCACGCGCCGGATTGCGCCCGGAGGGCCACGCAGGTCGAGCCGCAGCCCTCCCTGTTCTACGACGCGACGATTTCGCCCACACCCTATAACCCACAGATGGCGAAAAAGCTGCTCGTCCAGGCCGGTTGGTCGCTCAACCGGCAGGGTATCCTGACCAGAAATGGGCAGCCACTCACGCTGCGACTGGTGACAACCGCGGATAACCCCCTGCGGACTGCCACAGCCGCGTACATCCAGCGCGAACTGCTGGCGCTGGGTATACAGGTGCAGGTGGCCTACTACTCGCTCAACCAGTTCTTTGGCCTCTATACGCGGGGCGGCATCCTGGCAACGGGTGCGTTTGATCTTGCCCTGTTCGCCTACGCCGATAGTCCTGAGCCGGATGATGAGTACAACACCTTTGCCTCGTCTCAGATTCCCACTGCCAGCAGTCCCGACCTGGGCAATTACGCTCGCGTCAGCGACCCTATCATCGACCAGTCGCTCTCTGAAGGACGCGGCACGGTCGTATTTGCAGACCGCGTACGCTATTACCATCAATTCCTGGAACGGCTGGCGAGCCAGCAATATATCATCCCTCTCTATACAGCAATCAGTATAATGACTGTAGAGGCTTCAGCACAAAACATCGTGTCCAGCGCTGATCTTACCGCCAGCGATTGGAACATCGCCGACTGGTGGCAGAGCGCGTAAATCCTGTATCTGCGTTCTTGCGGGAGGAGTCGTAGGGGCGATGCCTTGTGC
>DASTKE010000250.1:0-3216 GCA_035716105.1 Ktedonobacteraceae bacterium
CGGAGAAGCTGCGACGTTGGCCGAGGGCGTCGAGGCGTTCAGCATCACGGGCAAGGCCAGTCGTCCACCGCTGCATGGACTGCGGCCCGAAGACTTGCGCAACTACTTCGGCATCGTGATCCGCCCCAACATCCTGCTCAATCTGCTCGACGATCACGTCATCGTCCACACGCTCTGGCCCGTCAGCCCTGAGTGTTGCCGTGTCACCTGCGACTGGCTCTTCGACCCCCAGGCCATAGTTATGCCAAACTTCGACCCCATAGATGCTGTCGAGATTTTCGACATCGTCAACAAGCAGGACTGGGAGGTGTGCGAACTGGCGCAACTCGGCATGTCCTCGAAAGCTTACAGATCGGGCGGCATCTACGTCCCCGCCGAACGCCATATCCGCGAATTCGCCGACTTCGTGCTAGAACGATTGGGACATACAGACAGCGCCAGGTAAAATGATCCCTTCAACACAAACCCTGCTTCTGGCTCAGTCAGCAGCAGGGTTTATGTCCATGCGTTCTTTTCACTTACCTGCTCAGGCGGCGATTTCCTCATCTTCCTTTTGTAGTCTACTGTGATGTCTGCTGTAGAGGAAGTAGACGAGCAGCCCGATGGCAAGCCAGACGATGAAGCGGATAATCGTCACTATGGGCAAACTGATAATCAGGACGAACGCGGCGATCATAGATAGAATTGGTATCCAGGGAACGAGTGGTACGCGGAACGCACGGTGCAGGTTGGGCTGTGTGCGTCGCAGGATCAGCACACCCAGCGAGACCAGGACGAACGCTGCCAGTGTTCCGATGTTGGTGAGTTCCGCCACCACATCAATCGGCGTCAATCCTGCGACCAGCGCAACAATGACCCCGATGAGCAGGCTGGACAGGTAGGGTGTGCGAAAGCGGGGATGGATGCGCGAGAAGAGGTTGGGCAGCAGGCCATCACGCGACATCGAGAAGAAAATGCGGCTCTGCCCATACAGCAGCACGATCAACACCGTCGTCAGGCCGCAGATAGCGCCAATCGAGATGATGGACGCAGCGACGTTCAGCCCAATCAGGATCATCGCATGGGAGACCGGCGAAGCAACATTGAGCCGGGTATACGATACCATACCAGTGAGCACCGCCGTCACGAGAATATAGAGTAGCGTACAAACTATCAAGCTGCCTATAATGCCAAACGGCAAATCTCGCCCCGGATTGCGCGTCTCCTCTGCTGAAGTCGAGACCATATCAAAACCGATATAGGCAAAGAAGATAATGCTGGCCCCGCGCAGAATACCACCCGCTCCAAAAGGCAGGAACGGCGACCAGTTGGCTGTATTGACGTGTCCAGCACCGACGACGATAAAGAATAGAACTACCAGCAACTTAATCGTCACAATGACGTTATTGACCTTGCTACTCTCAGAAGTTCCCAGAATCAATAGCCCGGTCACGACCAGGATGATGATTACAGCAGGCAAGTTAATAATCCCACCGGAAAATGGTGAGGCGGTGAGTCCCGCGGGCAACACAAAGCCGAAGGCGCTTTTGAGCAGGTCGGTCACATAACCCGACCAGCCGATGCTGACGGCTGCTGCCCCCACGGCATATTCCAGAATCAGATCCCAACCAATAATCCAGGCGATCAACTCACCAAGCGTGGCATAAGAATAGGTGTAGGCGCTGCCAGAAATCGGGACGCTGCTGGCGAACTCGGCATAGCAGAGAGCGGCCAGGCCGCTCACAATGCCCGCGATCACGAACGAAATCATCAATCCAGGCCCGGCGTACTTCGCTGCCGCTACACCGGTTAATACGAAGATACCGGTGCCAACAATCGCGCCAATACCCATTGCTGTGAGGCTAATCGGCCCCAATGTTCGCTTGAGACCATGTTCTGACTGATCGCTCTGGCGCAAAATAAGGTCGACTGGCTTGATCCGCCAGAGACCGCGTCCTCTTTCCGGTCTGCCGCCCGGTATGGTTGCCATGTGCATCTCCTTCACTCACGTCATTCACGATGGCACCCTTCCCTGGCGTTTTCGGGCAGTGAGCCATCATCTACACTCACAAATGCAACCTACGATGCTGCCCTACGAGGAGAACGTAGCGAGAAGAAAAATGTAGCCTGTATATCAGAACACGCTTGAGATGGAAAGAATGGTACACCTGTCCCTGTTCCAATGTATCCGATTCTGCTATCCTTACTGCAAGCTCACTTGAGACCAACGATAAACAACTTCCAGAGGTGGAATGCAAGTATGGACAAACTCAGAGTAACAGGAAAAACCGTGAAGAGACGACGCCCAGGAAATATCATAGCCAGAATTGTACTCGCGCTCCTTTTCTGCCTCGGCTTCTTTCTCTCGGTGCTCCCACCCGGTCGAGCCATTGCACGTACCGCCCTGCTCCTGCCCTCGTTCATCGGTGCCTCAGAGCCTGCGCCATTAAAGCTGTTGGGAGAACCAGTACGCCATACCCAGTCCACCATCCGCTCGTCCAATGGCCCCGTCTACCTGGATATATACGCGCCTATTTCACTTGCGCCACGTATTTCAGGAGTGCGCGAAGGCGTCGTCGTCATCCCCGGCGTTGGCGATGAGCGCAAAGAGCAACAGCTTATCAACTTCTCGCAGGCGCTGGCGCAGGTCGGCATCGTGGTTATGGATATCACGACGCCAACGCTCATCCGCTACGATCTCTCACCGAAGGACAGCGATGCCGTCGTGCAGGCGTTCAAGACGCTCTCGCACTGGTCCGGCCTCAGCGCCAACCATATCGGCCTCATCGGCTTCAGTGGCGGGGGTGCATTAGTCACTCTGGCCGCAGCCGATCCCCGCATTCGCGACGAGGTGGCGTCCCTCACCCTCTTCGGCAGCTACTACAATGCATTCAGCTTGCTGCACGATTTCGGACGGCGTGCCCTTGATGATAATGGACACCTCCAGCCCTGGCACCCGCAAGAGGTCTCCATCCAGGTCATGACCAGCATCATCGCCGACGAATTGCCTGGCGACGAGGGTGCGCTGCTCACCAGTTCGCTCGACCCCGGAGGTTCACCCCTGAGCACCTCTGAGCAGCAGCAACTTTCTCCCGCCGGGCAGGCAGCGTATCACCTGTTGGAAGGTGATGAACCTGACAAAGTAGATGCGAACATCGCCGCGCTCACTCCGCAAATAAAGACGCTGTTGCAACAACTCTCGCCCAGCAGCGTCATCAATCAGATTCGCGCCCCCAT
>DASTKE010000251.1:0-2090 GCA_035716105.1 Ktedonobacteraceae bacterium
AGCGCAGCGAAGAATCTTCGGGGGGGTGAGGCCGATTCTTCGCTGCGCTCAGAATGACAAAACCGAATTTGGTCGTGAAAATTCATTATCGGCCTACGGCCATAGGCCGATAAATCGGCGCTGGGCACGATAAATCGGCCCCTACGTTGACCCGACGCGCTGTCTGCCGTCATATAAGGGCTGCTTGCTGGCACATCTCCCGTATGGGGTGGTAATCCTCGTCGCGAACGCTCACGAAACGCTCGATAGCACCCTGGCGCAGGGCGTCGGCTGCACCCGGCTCCTCATGGAGTGTGAGCAGCGCATCCTGTATCTGGCGTTTGAGGTTGGGGTCTAGCGAGCGGGCAATCACGATGGGCGGAATGGGCGATGGCCCGAACATGTCGATGACGCGCAGGGAGGCTGCCCGCTGCTTTTCTTGTTGCAAGAAGGCATCAAGTACCTGCGAATCGATGGCGGTAGCATCCGCTACTCCATCGAGTACCAGAGAGAGCGAGCGCAGGTGGGAACCCGTCTCGACCAGAGCGCCAAAGTAGTCGAATGTCAGGCCGCGTTCGGCTAACGTGTGGCAAACGATGTTCCAACCAGAGTGCGAGGTGCGCTGGTTGTAGGCCCAGATACAGTCGCGCAGGTCGTCGAAGGAGGTAAAGGAACTATCGGCACGCACGACCACATCGGAAAAGTAGATTGGTCGCTGCTGGTAGCGCTCCCCACAGAGGACGGGCGCGGCCAGCAGTTCGATGGGACTGGCGGGTTCATCGGCCAGTTGCGTGTAGGGCAGGCCGCAGAGAAAAGCAACATCCACCTGTCGATGGGCAAACGCCTCAAAGGATTGTCCGGCGGACAGCTTCACCGGTCGCCCCAGCTTTTTGCCGATGGAGCGAGCGATGAAGGCATAGGTCTCATAGATATTGGGCGACAGGTAGGTGGCGAAACGCAATGTATCCACAGTCATATGCTCATGCCTTCCAATCTGTCAGGAATTGCTTGTCTTTGTCTTCGACATGTCCGCCCAGCATGGGATGCAGCTCCATCGCGGGCGAGTATTTGCTGGCGGGAACAGTTTTGCCCAGCGCCTCGGCCATGGCGCGCACGTAGTGGGGAGCGCCTCCACAGCAGATGCCGATGTAGTTGACGCCGATCTCCTGCGCTCGCCGGGCGAAGGCGGCCATTTCAAAGCGATTGCAGAGAAATGGTTCAAGGGAAAGCGGGAACGCCTGGTAGCCTTCGGCGGTGCGCAGCGACTCGAAGGTGGGAGCGTCCGCGTGCGTTTTATATGGCACCGGCTGCGCGGCCACATAGCAACTGACCGCCCGTCGAATGGCTTCGATGATGGGCAGCATGGTTGCCGGTCCCCGGTCGCAATTCATGCCGACGATATCTGCGCCAGCGTCCGCCAGTCGCTGGCAGGCTTCAACGTAATCGTAGCCGTCGCGGGTGGTGCGCGGCTGCACGGAGGCCAGTGTGACCATCGCTGGCAGGCCAAATGACTTGATGACCTCTAAAGCAATCAGGGCCTCGCCCAGGTAATCGTTGGTTTCGGAGATGACGAAATCGACGCCTTCCTCGACCGCCCAGGTCAGTTGCTCCTTGTACATGGCACGCACGACTTTAGAGGTCTCGTGCGCGTTATCGGGATCGTAAGCCCACGTATTGCAGATGTTGCCAGCTACGAGCGCGTTCCCCTCACGCGCAACCTCGTTGGCGAGTCGTACCGCCTGGCGATTCATGCGTTCCAGGTCATTCTCGCGGCCCACGTCCCTGAGCTTTTCCCGGTGGGCGTAGTAGGTCAGGGCAACCATCACATCGCTGCCAGCGCGTAAAAACTCGCGGTGCAGTTCTTTGACCGTTGCGGGAAAATCAAGCACGACTTCCGGCACATATGGCCCGGCCTTGATATAGCCGCGCCGTTCGAGCTCGAAGACATAGCCCTCAGCTCCCTGGACAATGCCTGCTTGCAGCCTTGCCAGGATATCTTGCTTTGGATTGTTCATTGCTGCTCCTTCTCTTTCTCTACAAAGCGCTGTGGTGAAAAACGGTTGATATCGTAGATGGTGCCTTCCTGCAAGGAAAGCTGCATCAGTGTCTGG
>DASTKE010000252.1:0-2597 GCA_035716105.1 Ktedonobacteraceae bacterium
TCGCGAACTGGGCGTGGGCGTCGAGGTCGATGTATAGATTGTAAAAAAGGGCGGAACTTGCCCCGTCCTTACGAACAGTGAAACGAGGTTCGTAGGGGCGATGCCTTGTGCTCGCCCGTGGGGCCTTCTCTCTACATCGGAGGCGGGCGTCCGTCTCCCCGTCTCACGCCCCCAGCGTGCCTCCCCGGACGGCCTCAAGGCATCGCCCCTACGACGTTCCCATCAGAGTTGTAGACCCTTAACGATTCCGGCGTTTCCAGACGCGGTACATGAATTCATCTCCGAGGCTGAGGAAGCCCCAGGTCGTCAGTCCATGCACGATGGCGACGCCCACAAGGGAATAGGGTTGGGGTTGGGCGAGGTAGACGATGCTGAAGACGATACCAGCCAGGCCGACGCCGCCGATGCTGCGCCAGTTCCATTTACCCAGGCGGTGATAGAGCGTGTAGGCGACGGTGCTCACCAGCCAACCCCAGCCGATCCAGCCCGTCCACTGCGTTACCGCAGCCAGCAGGAAGCCGCGAAAGAACAGTTCTTCAACGGGACCATTGATGAACAGGTAGAAAAACGCTTGCAAGATGTGATCGCCCGGCGTGGGCCAGCGAAACCAGGGGCCAACGATGTACATGCGATAGAGCGCAGCGAAAGCGGTCATGCCCACGCCAACAATGCCGCCGACAATCAATTGCTCAGGCAAGTTATGCAGGGTCAGGCCAAGAAACGAGGGCGGCAGGTGGAGAAAGAAGATGTAAAGCAAGGGAATGGCAGTGAGCGGGATAATGCGCATCAAGACATCGGGCCATAGCCAGCGCCACGTATCGGCAACGGTTGAGCGCGCAACTTGTGGGGATTTCACGGAAGACACCTGCGAACCTCTCCTGATTATTCAGTCCTGCATCTCTTGCACCTGTGCTAAGCCTTCGGCCAGTTCGTCGCGTGACAGGTTGCCCAGCAGGAGTTCAGCGTCACTTTTCGCCAACAGCCGTTGGTAGAAATCGATGCCCTCTGTCACCAGGCTATCGGGACGGGGTTCTGCTTCGAGCATGTCAAAGAGCATGTCTTCGGCTTTGGCGTAGCGACCCGCCTTTTCATAATAGCGAAAAAGCTTCAAATTGGTCGTTAGAGGCAATTCGTACTCCTCCAGTTTCCCCACCAGATCGTCAATGTTGGGGAAGAGGTCGAGACCGTCGAGACTTTTGCCGCGCAGGAACAATTCCAGGAACAGGTTCAGCGCCTTGAGATGGCGGTAGTAGCTCTCATCCTGCTTTTCCAGATTCGCGTACACATCGCCCTCGGCCTTGAGCAGGGCGGCGACGTAGAAACACAGTTCGACATTGAACACGTCGTTGGGGGAGAGCATCGCCAGCAGCGTTTCCTCCGGCAGCGAATTAATCAGCCCGGAGGTGAGGCCGAGCGCCTGCCGGAAAGCCTCATCGATGAGGATCAGCGCCTCTTCGTTCTGGTCCGTCTCTTGCAGGAAGATGATGCGTGCTAAAAACCTGCCCAGCCGCTCCGCCAATCGCAGGATATAGTCTTTATTTATCATGCATGTTCTCTTTATGTTATATGTTGTGATGCCACGACACCCGTAGGAGCCGATTTATCGGCCTTCGGCCTGAGCCGATAAATCGGCGGTGAGCGCGATAAATCGGCTCCTACGCGACGCTCTCATCCGCTGTTTTTTGAAAGGCGCTCAATCGCGGTGTTGATGCGCTGCATGGTACGCTCGCGGCCCAGCACCTCCATCATCTGGAAGAGCGGGGGCGTGGCCGTGCGTCCGCTGACAGCGACGCGCACCGAGCCAAACAGTTGCCCGGTCTTCAGGCTGAGTGCAGTGGCAAGCTCGCGCATCGGCTGCTCCATCGCACTGTGCTCCCACTGCTCGACGCCGTCGAGCAGGTCGCGGGCGCGGGTGAGCGCCATCAACGTGCGCTCCGCGTCCATGCCCTTCTGGATCAGCAGCGGGGTCTCGTAATCCAGTGTGCCGGTATAGAAGAACGAGACTGCGTGCGCCGCCTCACCCAGCGTCCTGAGTCGCTCCTGCTCAAGGCTGAGCACGCGAGTGGTGTAGGACACGTCGAGCGGTCGCTGGATGCTATCCGGCAAACCTCCCTCGACCTCTGGACGCTCCATGTAGGGAAGCGTGCGGCGCGTAAACTCCTCAAGCGGCAACTGGCGAATATACACGCCGTTCATCCAGGCCAGCTTATCCGTGTCGTAGATGCCACCGGAGACGCCGACACGGTCAAGCGTGAAGCGGTCGATCAGTTCCTCGCGTGTCATAATTTCGGTTTTGTCATCGTATGACCAGCCAAGCAGGGCCAGGAAGTTGAAAACGGCCTCCGGCAGGTAGCCCTGCTGCTGCAACTCGATCCACGATGGCGCGCCGTGTCGCTTGCTCAGTTTCTTCTTGTCCTTGCCCAGGACGTTCGGCACATGGTAGATCAAAGGTACCTGCCAGCCAAGCGCGTTGTAGATGTGGATGTGACGCGGCGCGCTGGATATCCACTCCTCACCGCGCAGGACGTGCGTGATGCCCATCAAGTGGTCATCGATGATATGCGCCAGGTGATACGTGGGCAGTCCATCCGATTTGA
>DASTKE010000253.1:0-7627 GCA_035716105.1 Ktedonobacteraceae bacterium
TACAGGGAAGTCGACGGAGAGGTTCGCTACGACTTCACAGCCATCGATCACATCTACGACCGCCTGCTGGGCCTGGGTCTGCGCCCGGTTGTCGAGTTGTCGTATATGCCACGCGACCTGGCATCCAATGCCGACGCGACCATTTTCACTTACCGGGCGATCACCTCGCCGCCACGCGACTGGCAGCGCTGGGAAGAACTGATTCGCCGCCTTGCCTTGCACCTGGTGGAACGCTACGGGATCGAGGAGGTCAGCCAGTGGGGCTTCGAGGTCTGGAACGAGCCGAACCTGCATGGGTTCTGGGCTGGCACCCAGGCAGATTATTTCCGGCTGTACTCCATTGCGGCGCGGGCCATCAAGTCGGTTGACGAACGACTGCTGGTGGGAGGGCCAGCAACGGCAGCGGTCGGCTGGATAGCAAGCTTCCTGGACTTCGTGCGCGAGCAAGGGGAACCACTGGACTTCGTCTCAACCCATTCCTATAACAACCTGCCTTTGGACATCAAGCAGACTCTCAAACACTACGGTTTTGAGGGGACGCGCATCTGGTGGACCGAATGGGGCGTCTCGCCGGCACATTTCGGTCCCGTCAACGACTCGCCGTTTGGCGCTCCCTTTGTCCTGCATGGCATGAAAAGCGTCCAGGGGCGCGCCGATGCCCTCGCCTACTGGGTGATTAGCGACCATTTTGAAGAACTGGGTCGCCCTCCGCGCCTGTTTCATGGCGGCTTCGGTTTGCTCACAGTTGGAAACCTGCGCAAGCCCCGCTACTGGGCGCTCGCCCTCGCGCAGAGCCTGGGAACAGACCTTGTCCATTGCGACCTGCAAGGTGATGGTGCCGGGTCACTGGTGGATGTCTGGGCAAGCCGCAAACCCGATGGCTCGCTCTCCGTCCTGGTCTGGAACGGCACGCTCGACCAGTCGAAGCACCTGGGAGATCCACTGCTGGATCGCTACCTCCAGGTGCATATCACGCAACTCGAAGATCGGTCTTACCACTGTTCGCTTGCGCGTATCGATGCCACCCACTCGAACATCCTCAGTCGCTGGAACCCGGAGGACGCATGGCCTACACCAGAGCAATGGGCGCAACTGCACGCCGCCGATATATTAGACGAACAGCCCCTACCAGATGTCGTCGCGCACAATGGCAGCATCTCCTTTGACTTCGACCTGCCGATGCCAGGAGTTGTTCGTCTACTAATCACTCCACGATAGATGATAGAAAAAAACGCAAAGTTATCCACATGTTCCATAAAAACATGTGGATAACTGTATTGAGACTTGTGGATAAGTGTCTAGATTACCCTATTCGTTCTAAAAGCGTCAGTGGCACGATGGCTCGCGAGCCGTCTTCGAGACGGAGGCGAGCGGCACGGTCGCGCATACCGGAACGAAAGCGCTGCTGGTGGGCGAAGAGGTGATCTATTTCGCCGGTCAAGCCCTCGTATTCCCCACCGCAGATACGCACAAGCGCGCCGATGCCCAGCGCCAGCTCTGGTTGTACCGGCTGCCAGGAGCGCTGCACCTCTCTGGCTGGCAGCGAGATCAACAGTTCCGGGAAAATACCCTGGCGCACGGAGGTCGCACCGGCGAGCAAAGCTATCGACCCCTGATAGCGACTGAGCAGGTTTACAGTACGCGCAGGCATAGCAATTGTCCCCAGGCCCTCCGTCAGCAGCAGTGTCAGGGGTGGTAAGTGGGCCTGGGCAAGATCAACATCCACGCTATCGAGCAAGTTTACCAGGTCGGTCTGTAAAAAGCCTTCCAGGTCACGTGAGGCGATGCTGCTGGCGACAATGCCGGCAATGCCAGAATTCACAGCCTGGCGCAGCATCATGAAATTCAATGGACCTGGAACCACCAGAATCGCCCCTGGTGGAATAGAAATCGCGCCCGCCTGCCACATCGTGAGCATCCCGGCCACCTGATTGCCCGCGCCTACCACGCCCTCTATCGCCACGACACGGCTCTCAATCACCACGCCGCCGCGCCGGGTAATATCCACAACACGCCCACTCAGGCCAGCCGGTACCGTATCACCAGGACGACCATTTCCCGCGTTCCCGTTTGGTGGTGCGAGTCCCGGATCTGATCTACCCGGCGTACTAACCGAGGGCAGCGCGAGACGTGAAGCCGTATCCACAACTGGAACGGCTTCCGCTTTGTACAGGTGGATAACTGGCTGGTCGGGCTGAACCTCCTGCCCTGGATAAACCAGGGCAGTGCCTCTCGTTTTATAGCCGCCGGGCCAGCGTTCCCGCCGCACAACGATCTGTGGTATGACCGACCACCCAAGTAAATAGGTCATCGTAGGTACACCTCTTCGACCTGACCTTACGCTCCCATGACCTGCATCCATTGAAGCAGACGAGCCTGCCGCTCTCGATTATCGCCCGGCAGCACTAACGGCCTGCCGCGAGCGTCGATAATCAGACCGACTAAGCCGCCATCGATCTCTTCAGCGGCGCGTGCGCGCTCACCGGGGCCAAGCCCCACATCGACCGTCGGCGCTGGATAGAGCGTGAGCAGCGCCTGCTCATTCGCTCGCAGCGGAATCACCTCAATCGAGCCGGTCATCACGTCGACGCTCACTTGCCGCCCGTTGCGGTACTCGATGCCGACGCGCAGCGCCACCTCGCCCGGCTGTAACGCGCCAAAGGGGATGACGCACGTGCCGAGACGATGCGTGACAGCATCATTCTCGTTGACCTGTACCGCCGCCACGGGCGCGACCGTCGCCACGGCTCCCAGTTGCGAAATCAGCATTGTGCGATCCAGCACCAGGGAGGTCACACCTCTGGGCTGGATGGCATCGAGCAACATCAGGGCCGCCTGCCCATACCTGGGCGCGTGCGCGAAGACGCCGCCCGTCGCCATAATCAGATCAGCTTCCGGCCATTCAAAGCCGTGTCGCCGTCCCTCATCAAGCGTCAAGATTATTGCTTCACGCGCAAAAGCCTGGACAATGTGCAGTTCGCGCACGGTCGATGGCGTCACATGAGGGTGCAGCATACGGTTCAACATGTATTCGCGCAGTTCCTCTTCCGTGATATCGAAGGGCAACCAGCGGGCGATGCGTTGGAAGCCGACCTGCTGCAAAATCGCTCCCATGTTTGGGCCAATGCCGAGTCCCGATTGCACCATCGGCATGAACTCCCCCTGCTCACCGGCAAACATGACCGCCGTGGAGGAGCCACCCACATCGACCGCCGTCACATTCATGGCATAGTGCTGGGCCAGAAAACGCACCAGACTACTCAGCGACGTGGTGGTCGCGACAGGTTGAGAAGAGAACCAGGGCTGCATCGTGGCATAGCCCGGCACGCGCTGGATAACTTCGTGAGTGTATATACTGCTGATGGCAACGCTGGTTGGCCCAAGCTGGGCCTGCGAGATCAGGGAGTCGACACGATTGACTTCGGCGTTATTGCCGAGCATACCGCGTACAGCCTCCACATATTGCGGGGCCGCGGCGTACAGGACGGGGAAGCGGAAAGATGCGTCCCGACTTCCCTTTTCCTCCAGGTCTTTTTTCGCGTTGAGCAGCAACTGGCACGCCTCCTGCAGCGGATTGGGTCCGGCGGGGCCATCGGCCATGCCGACGATCAACGCTGCATGGGGCTGCAGTTCGCGCATCTGCTCCATCTGCCGCTCCCATTCCAGGGCCACTCGTTCGGGTGTCCACGTTCCGGGGCCACTTGAGGCAGGAGACGGAGTATTGCCAACCGCCGTCGACGAGAGGGAGGTCGCCACATACGAGGGAGCGGCTAACGCATGAACCTCCGCGTACAGCCCGGAAACAGCCTGGTACACCAGTTCTTCAAGCGCGGGACTGACGGCACCCAGCACGGCCAGGCGCAGCGGCCCACCAGCGCTGATTGTCGTGATGAAGAGATCAATACCGTTTCCATCTGGCCCTTCGGGGGAGATGATATGGCCATGTGAGGCAAAACGACGACCGGTAATAAATTCGATCACCTCGATTGCCTGGATAATACCCTTCGCAATGTCTCCATCTGGTGGGGCAGATGTCGTCGGTGCCTCACCACGCGCCATCAGGCGATACTGCCCTTCAACCAGACCAAATAACGAAACCTTCGTAAAGACGGTTCCGCAATCAGCAACCAGGATAGAGTTTATCACAGCCGGATTCTGGCTGCTGGCCGGGGCCGGTCCTCCTTCCACACTGGGTAATGTTTGCATCTCCGGTATCCTTTTTCTCTTCTCTGCGCCAGGCGCCTGTGGTATTAGCTACGAGTGAACCAATCACGAATGGTGTCAAGAAAGCCACGCTTCTTAGCAGCAGGTTTGTTCTGCCCTTGCTGCTCCTGCTGGTTTGGCCAACCCTGGGACATGCTGCCAGGAGGCATTTGCTGGTACCCCGGCTGATTGCCCATTGGATACCCCCCTGGTTGCCCCATTTGTCCAGGCATTCCCGATTGCTGCCCTGGATAGCTCTGTGGCCCATAGCCCGGCCCACCCGGCGCGGGATAACTTTGCTGCGATCCTGGAATGCCAGGGGTACCGGGTACGCCCATCCCCTGTGGCTGTTGGGGTACCTGCG
The DNA here is from genome assembly GCA_035716105.1 of Ktedonobacteraceae bacterium. Classification (GTDB taxonomy): domain Bacteria; phylum Chloroflexota; class Ktedonobacteria; order Ktedonobacterales; family Ktedonobacteraceae; genus CADDYT01. The sequence continues at coordinate 4,568 of DASTKE010000253.1, forward strand.
ATGGAGACTGCTGACCCGGCAAATAGGGCGCATTCGATGCCACACCGAGCATAGAGGCGAAGACATTAGCCGCCACCTCGCTCTCCTCGTGCGCTCCCGCCGCTCCACGCGGGCGACTCGGCACACGGACATTTTCCGCACGCGGGGGTACGCCCGGCATTCCCGGCCCTCCTTGCCGCGCATATCCCGCCGCGCCCGGCATTCCCGGCCCTCCTTGCCCCATGTTGCCCGGCTGTCCATCGGGAGCACGCAGCCATGCAGGTAACGCATCCATATCGATAAAGGAAGCGGCTGCAAGATTGCCCGATGAGGTTTGCTGGACTGGTGGCTGCATCTGCGGTGGCTGGGGCGACTGCATCATTCCTGGCATTGGCCCCTGCCCCGGCACATTCGAAGGCGGAGGCATCATCGCGCCTGGTTGCCCGGCTTGCCCCTGCCCACTTTCACGCAGCCACGGCGGCAGCGCGTTCATATCGAGCAGAGAAGCGGCTGATACGCTGGCCCCGCCTGTTGCCCCCGCCTGCTGGCCTGACAACCAGGGCGGCAGCGACTGTGGATCAATCAGCTCTTGCGCCGAAAATCCCTGTGGCGGGAAGGCTGGCTGTGCCTGCTGCACTTGCTGCACCGGTTGCTGCGTGAGGGGCTGTGAAACCGGCGGTACCGGCTGCGAGGGCTGCGATGGTTGCATGGGTTGCGCGGTCCCCGGCCCCGACCAGGAGTTCGGAATAGACATCATTGTGGGTGGCGTCTGTGGCTGTGTGCCGGAGGCCGACGGCAACAAGGATGAAGGTGAAGTTGGAAACTGCGGCCCTGCGTTCCTGAGCCACGGTGGTAATGCCTCCGGCTGGAGCAGGCTCGAGGCCGCTATACCCTGCTGCTGGGCTTTTGAAGACTCCTGCATCCAGGATGGGAGAGACTGCTCATCGATTAACGAACTGGCCGACATGTTGCCGCTCGCTAAAATAACGCCATCGGTGTTGGGTGCTGGCATTGAGGATGGCCGTAAGGCTGGCTGCTGGCTGGAAGGCATATTCCCGGTATCGCCCTGCTCCGAGCGCATCCAGCCTGGAAGCGATCCGTCATCCACCTGGTTGTTGCCGGAATAATTATTTGGCCCCCCGTTTGAATACGTGGGTTGCGTACCCGCACGTAACGATTGCAGCCAGACCGGTAACTCACCCTGCTCAGAGGCTCCCCTGCCGGAACCTCCAGCATATTCATTTCGATTCACAACCGGCATACCGCAATACTGACAACTCGGCTGACCCCCAGGAATAACGTTCCCACAGCGACTACAGGTAGTCATGATTGTTCCTCACTTTCGCCAGGCCTCAACACATCTATAATGACCTTCGCAGTGTAACATGCTTTCTTTCGCCTTGCAACGCCAGAAAAAACAAGGTAACACACGCTGATATGATACAATACGCACGAAATCACAATGCTAAAAGTACTATATTCAGGAGTCAGCTATGCCCGACAAGCCTTCGAGGACGCATTCTCTCCTTCGCCTGACCTTGCCAATTCCACCCAGCATCAACGAGCAGTACGCTACCGTTGACGGGCATCGCGTCAGCACACAGGTCGCTCGTCGCTTTAAACAACAAGTCAAGGTGACACTTCGTTCACTCCAACAACAAGGCGTGCTCACAGAGGAACTGCGCAACCGGCTGCGTCAAGGCTACCTCACCCTTTTCCTCGACTTCTACTTCTCCACTCCATTGAAAAGAGACCTTGATGGAGGACTCAAAATCACGCAAGACGCGCTTTGTGAAGGCCTGGGCCTCAATGATAACCGGGTTGTCGATATTCACCTGACAAAGCATATCGATCCCCTGCACCCCCATCTCTACGTCGAGCTAGAGGCGCTTCCCGACTGGCAATTTGACAACGAATACGTACTACTCTAAATGGCAAGGCCAATCCTTTGCCACTGCCGCTCACATTACCCTTGTTTCCTTACCGGGCCTTCCTTACAATAGAACTGGTAAGGAAAGCTTTCTGTAACAGATTACCCATAAATTCTTAGAGGTACTACATTTGAACACTATTTCACAGCATACCAATCGAGGACATAGACTCCCTGTTGTGGAACCATCGATGGATAGCAGAGCTTCAATGTTCAGGTTCGTGCTCGGTCTGCTGTTCAGCAGTGGCATCAGCTTGCTTGCCTATCGCCGCCGCTCGCTCGACCGCAGTGGAGTCGGCGGAGCGGTGATTACAGGAACCACCACCTTCGGCCTGGGGGGTTGGAGTTGGGGACTGGCCCTGATCTTTTTCTTCGTCTCCTCCAGCCTGCTCTCCCATTTTCGCGAGCAGGACAAGGCGGAGACCGCTGCCGACAAATTCAGCAAAGGCTCACAGCGCGACATCGGGCAGGTCGCGGCCAACGGTGGAGTCGCCACACTGCTCTCCCTGGGCTACGGGTTGGCCTCCTCGCCAGCCCTGCGCGAGTGCTTGCAAGCAGGCTACGCTGGCGCGCTCGCGACCGCCAACGCCGATACCTGGGCGACGGAACTGGGCGTACTCAGCCCCCGGTCGCCGCGCCTGATTACGACGGGCAAAGCTGTCGCGCCCGGCACCTCCGGCGGCATTACAGCTCTCGGCATTGGCTCATCTGCCCTCGGCGCGCTCGCCCTCGGCCTCGTCTTCTGGCTCCTGCAAGGCAATCGCAAAGCTCAGATCACTCTGCCGCTGATCGCACTGGTCAGTGGACTGAGCGGCAGCCTCTTCGACAGCCTGCTCGGCGCGACCATCCAGGCCACCTACTTCTGCCCCGTCTGTGGCAAAGAAACCGAGCGCCGCGTACACAGCTGCGGCACTCCTACCAGAATGATCCGCGGCCTACCCTGGCTGAACAACGACGGCGTCAACTTCCTCGCCACACTCTTCGGAGCACTGTTAGCAATGCTCCTGCATAGAACAACGAAACTACACCAAATCATGCGCACACGACATCCCGTAGGGGCGACCCTGGTGGTCGCCCGGAGCCAGGAGCGAAGCAACTGGCTTCGGTCTCAATCACGCCAGTTGCTTCGCTCCTGGCGCGGGCGACCACCA
>DASTKE010000254.1:0-2345 GCA_035716105.1 Ktedonobacteraceae bacterium
CTCATGGGAGGAGAGCAAGAAAATCCAGCGTAAGAGAGATGGAGCTATGCCGCGTATTCTACCCATTGAGCATACACATATTGATTTGAACGATATTCCAGGTGCGTCTAGCATGTCGCAGTTGTTTCAGGTCATGGGGCATCGCCCGGAACTGGCGCAGCACACGCTGGCGCTGCTGGAAGCTACCATGCGCGGCGGGACGGTTGAGCCGCAGCTCAAAGAACTGCTGGCGATCCGTGTCTCGCAGGTCAACCACTGCGTCTACTGAATGGAGGCGCATACTGCCCTGGCAAGGCAGCTGGGTGTGAGTGAAGAGTTGCTCGACGCGCTCTACCATATTGATACACATCGTCACCTGTTCAAGGAACACGAACTGGTCGCGCTGCGTTACGCCGAGATCGTGACGACCAGCGCCCGCGATGTGGATGAGAACCTGTGGGACGAACTGCAAGCGTATTTCGACGATGACCAACTGGTCGAACTGACAACCGTCATTGGCCTGTTCAACTTTTTCAACCGTTTCGCCGACGCGCTCCAGATACTGCCCCCACCAAAGAACACGGGGAAACCGTAGGGCCTCGATAAATCGCGGCCCTACGTTCGTGTTGACAACGTCTATCATTCTATCCCTTGAGAGGAGAATAAATTATGCCGACCGGTGAAGAGAAATTTCATGCGCTGCTGAGGGATTTGCGCGAGTTTGAGGCGGATTTACGCACGCAGGCGAGTAAGAAACGGCTGCTGGCGCAGCAATTTGAGACGAATGCGAAGAAAGACCCGTCCAATCGCGAATTTGACCTGACGCAAGCGCGTATGCTGGACTACCAGCACCAGCTTCTCAACGACATCGGCAACACCGTTGAGCGGCTGATCAAACACCATGAATAATACCTTGTTTGAGAACAGCAAAAAGCTGAGGATATGGGGCATTTACAATTCACACAGGCCACCCGCAAGGGGATGGCCCTACTATACTCGCTATCAGCGCTCTCTGCAAGCCATCTCGCGTATAGTAGAGCCATCCCCTTGCGGGTGGCCTACCTCGATGTTTGTGCGGCGGCAATTGCCATCGCTGTTCTTGACTCGAAAATACCTACATCTCGTTTTTGGCTTTGTTGTAGCGCTCGGTCAAGTCGTCCCTGGTGCGGCTGTACATTTCGCGGCCCTGCACCATGGCCTCGTTGGCGCGAGACCTCAGATCATCGGTGAGCGAACCGGAGCGGTTGCGCAGCATGATACCCTGCTCGCTCAACTGTGCCAGTGTCGCCTCGCCGGACTGTGGCGCGAGCAGCAAGCCCGCGATGGCACCCAGTGCAAAGCCTAAGAGAAGGCCAAAGAAAAACTTCATTGCGTAAAACATCCTTTCTTTTGTTCTATTGAGTTGTGTTGTGCCGCGTGTTCTTCCGTCGATAGTGGTTGTGCTGCATGGGACGCGCCCATGCAACAAAAAAGGCGGGAACGTCCTGTTTCTGGCTATACCGGTTCAGTCCCCTGATGCTACCATTATAACATGGGCTACAGTGTTAGCGTACAGGTTCGTTGAGAACCTGCTGCACCAGGTCTAGCAAGCTATCCAGTTCAAACGGCTTCTGGACGACATGCACGTCCTGGTATTGGCCCGGATAACTCGCTACCAGCTTTGTGACCTCTTCGGCCTCAAGTACCGCGGCAGTGTAGACGATGACGGGAATATCAGAAGTCACCCGATCATCCTTCAACTGCTTCAAAACGTCCTGCCCGGAGATATCTCCCAGGCGCAGATCAAGGATCAGCAGGTCTGGTAGCTGGTTTTTGACTTGAGTAAATGCCTCTTTCCCTTCTTGCAGGATAGAGACGTGATACTGTTCGTCTTCCAGCACTCTGCGCATCAGGTGAAGTAGTTCGCTTTTATCGTCAACGACAAGTATTTGTTTTGCCACTCGTTATCGGGGCCTCCTTCTCCCAGTGTTGTTTATACGGGCCAGGATGCAGGGTCTATAAGTTTCCCTTTGTTGCCTTCAGAAGGAAGCGCCGCCTCCTATCATCGTCAAATGTGTACAGGGGAACGAAGAATCGGGCGAATGTGCTCTCCGCTCCAACCACTACAAATTGCACGTCACTCGCCAGCCCTATGGATGCAAACCGGCACACCCACAATTGAGGCTCATCAGTAAATATTCCGATTGCTCCCTCGCTAGATGAGAAAGGGAGCGAAGCGGCTTTGTGGTTCAGTACTGTTAGATAGTGTATCACGACATTGGGGAAGAGACAAGGTTAAACATGGGGTAATATTACCTGTTCCAAAAGTTCTTAGATAATATTAATGTCTTTTAATCTGTTTGCGTGCGATCAAACCTGCTGATTCG
>DASTKE010000255.1:0-9239 GCA_035716105.1 Ktedonobacteraceae bacterium
AAGCGGGCGCGATCAATCGCGCCCCTACGTCAAACATCAATAGACGTGATGATGGAAAATTCCCGTAGGCGCACGATTGATCGAGCGCACCGCCGATTGATCGGCAATACGGGCCGGGCCGATCATGAATTTGAACGACCAAGATCGGTATGGATCTGTCATTCTGAGCGCAGCGAAGAATCTCCCTCACCCCCGAAGATTCTTCGCTGCGCTCAGAATGACCAAACCGGTTTTGGTCGTGAAAGTTCATAATCGGCGCTGGGCGCGATCAATCGTGCGCCTACGACTTCTGCTGTTGGATAGAGCGCTGTAAGCCCTCGGCGGCAAGCTGCCGCTCGACTTCGGCACGGTACGTATCCTCCAGCGCCTGCTGCTGTTCCGGCGACCAGCCCAGTTCTTTCGCCATCATGGAGCCGACCTCGTTGAGCACGCCCAGACCGCGCTGGCGGTCTTCCAGTATAATCGAGGTGCGCCGCGCCAGCACATCAAACGGGGTCATAGCCATCTCCTGGCAGCAGGCGTGAATGACTTCAGCGCGGATATACGGCAGGTCATCGATGAGCCGGTTGCCAAGCGAGGCATCTTTTTCTACCAGGTCCAGCACCTCGTTGGCCTCTGAACCATAGCTGCTCTCCAGGTGCTTGAGCGTATCGGGCAGGATGGCAAGCTGTCCGGCGCGGGTCTCTAGCTCGCGCTTGACGTTCGGCCAGCCAGCGCTGCCGACCAGCGGGAGCATTTCGGTCGGATGCAGCGGCTTCTTCCTGCCGTCGCGGCGACTGATGACATCCAGCGTATCCTGCGCCATGCGGCGGTAGGTGGTGAGCTTGCCGCCGACAATCGTAATCAGGCCAGACGAATCCTCCAGCACAGCGTGGGTGCGCGAGAGTTTGGCCGTCGAGCGATTCTTCGACTGACGTGGGCGCACCAGCGGACGGTAGCCAGCATAGGTGCTGATGATATTTTCCTCCGTCAGGTGAACGGAGAGATAGCGATTGAGGTACTTCAGCAGGTACTCAATATCTTCGTGCGTCGTCGTAGGATGGTCGAGATCGCCGGAGCCGGTATCGGTTGTGCCGAAAACCGCCCGCGACTGCCAGGGAACGATGAAAAGAATGCGCTTGTCCTCGGTTTCGGGCAGCACTATGGCCGAGTCGCCCAGTTCCAGGTCCTCGCGGGAAAGCACCAGGTGTACACCCTTGCTCGGCTGCACCTCGATCTGCGATTCGTGGCCGGTCAGCTTTTCGATCTCCTCGGAGTGGATACCCGTCGCATTCACCACGTAGCGGGCACGCACGTCGATGCGCTGATCTCCCAGGCGATCATGCACCTGCGCTCCGGTAACTTTTCCATCCTCCATTAAGAGAGAGGTCACTTCGGTATAGTTGGTGATGGCAGCGCCAAATTGCGCCGCCGTGCGAATGATAGCCATAGTGAGGCGAGCATCGTTCGTCTGAGCGTCGTAGTACAGATAGCCGTCTTTCAGCCCCTTTGTCAGCAGAGCAGGAGCCAGCCTCATCACGTCCTTGCGGCTCAAGTGGCGATGCCTGCCGACATTGCGCCGCCCCGCCAGCCCATCGTACATCCAGAGACCAATGTTGAGGATGAAGCCGAGGCCAATGCCGCCGGGTGTGGTAAAGGGCATCCCGACCGGGTGGAGATCACCTTCGTACATCGGCAGGACAAAGGGCAGGGGGTGAACCAGAAATGGAGCCGTCTGCGCCAGGATACCACGCTCAACCAGAGCCTCGCGCACTAATGCAAAATCAAAATTGGGGAGATAACGAATGCCCCCGTGAACGAGCTTCGTTGATTTGCTGCTGGTACCACTGGCAAAATCCGTTTTCTCGACGAGCGCTACTGTATAGCCGCGAGCAACAGCATCCAGCGCCACACCGGCACCGGTCACGCCTCCACCGATGACCAGGACATCGAATTGCTCGCTCTCCAACAGAGAAAGATTGTGCATGCGCACGGTTGGTGATAGTGGTTGCATGGTAGGTAGCTGCGAACATGTGAGAGCGGTGCATACCACCAACCCCCACACGTTCGCAGGTTCATCCTTTCATGAATTCGCGAGTGCGAAACTATTCGACCGCAGGCTCCCGTACAGCTTCACCTTCAGAAACAGCAGTGCCGGATTTGAGCAATCCTCTTGCTACCAGCACTTTGTGGATGGTGAAGTCGTAGATGAAGGCACCTACGACGCCACCAGCCAGAGGCGCGACAATCGGGATCCAGAAGTAGTAATTGTCCACGGAGAAGCTCTCACCACCGCTGACAATGGCAACCCAGAGGCGAGGGCCAAAGTCACGAGCGGGATTGATGGCATATCCGGTGTTCAGGCCGAAGGAAGCACCAATTGCCACAATCAATAAACCAATGATCAGGGGATTGAGGTTCGCCTGCACAGGCTGGTTACGCACATCGACAATGGCAAAGATCAGACCAACCAGCAGCGCTGTACCGATGAACTCATCGCCGAACGCGCCAAACGTTCCGACAAACGATCTATGGCCGGTGTAAAAAATCCAGCCGAAACCCTTACCACCATAAGTCGGCCCCTGCGCAATCTGGCCAATTGTCAGATGATTCGCCGCCAAAGATTGGACGAGCGCCCCCTGATAGACGAAGTACAGGATGGCGGCGGCGACGAAAGCGCCAAGTACTTGAGCAAGCATGTAAGGGAGCACCTTGCTCCACGGGAACTGGCCACGGGCTGCAAAGGCGAGTGTGACGGCAGGATTGATATGCGCGCCACTGATAGCTCCAGCGACGTAGATGCCCAGCATAACGGCGAGGCCCCATCCGAAGATGATTAATATCCACTCAGTCGCAAATGTACCTACGCTACCAAAAAGCCCAAAACTTGCTACTACACCATCACCAAAGAGAATCAGCACCATCGTGCCAAAAAACTCTCCGATCACCTCACCCCAGACGCCTGCGAGCGCAGAGGGTGCAGCTACAGGTCGACTCGCCATAGGTGTTTACTCCATTTCTGTGACTTCAGGACAGTGATAATACGATCTGCCCCGATTTCATCTGAAGAGTATGAGAACAATAATTACAACAGGGAACGCACTACGAAGACAATAATTCCAGGCCGTAGGGGGCAATTATGGAATTTTAACAAAATAATCCGACAATAACATGAAACCTCCGTCAATAACGTGAAACCTCCGTAGGCGCCGATTTATCGGCCCAGGCCGTAGGCCAATAAATCGGCGATGCGCTCGATAAATCGGTGCCTACGTGATTCCGCGTTCGCATTATTTTGTCAATGTTCATGATCGCGCCCTACTGTTGCGACGGGCGCAATAGATCGCATCCTACTCGGCTTGCGCCCAACCCTCGGAACGCTTGACGGCACGCTTCCAGTCCGCGTAGAGCTTGTCGCGCTCGCTGGCTTGCATCTTCGGCTCGAAGGTGCGGTCGATGGCCCACTGTGCCGCGACCTCCTGCTGGCTCTGCCAGAAACCGACCGCGAGGCCCGCGAGATAGGCCGCGCCGAGGGCTGTGGTCTCCGCCACCTTCGGACGCTGCACCGGCACGCCCAGGATGTTGGCCTGGAAGTCCATCAGCAGGTTGTTGACGACAGCGCCACCATCAACACGCAGGGTGGTCAGGTTGACGCCGCTATCGGCAGTCATAGCCTCCAGCACGTCGCGGGTCTGGTACGCCATCGAGTCGAGCACAGCGCGAGCCAGGTTGCCAGCATTGGAGCCGCGAGTCAGTCCAATCGCCAGGCCGCGAGCATACGGGTCCCAGTACGGCGCGCCGAGGCCGACGAAGGCGGGTACGAAGTAGACGCCGCCACTGTCGGGTACCGAGGCCGCGAGCTTTTCCACGTCGCTGCTGGTCTTGATGATGCCCAGTTCGTCGCGCAGCCACTGCACGGCGGCACCGGTGATGAAGATGCTGCCTTCCAATGCATAGGTGATCTGCGGGTGAGACGGGTCGCCCAGACCCCAGGCGATCGTGGTGAGCAGGCCATTCTGCGATGGCACGCCCTTGCTGCCGGTGTTCATCAGCATGAAGTTGCCGGTACCATAGGTGTTCTTCGACATGCCGACCTCAAAACAGGCTTGCCCGAAGGTCGCGGCCTGCTGGTCGCCCGCGTCACCCGCCATCTGGATGGGGCCACCGAAGAACTCTGGATCGGTCTCGCCGTAGACGCAACTGGATGGCATGACCTTCGGCAGCATAGAGCGGGGAACGCCAAGTTCCTTGAGGATCACATCATCCCAGTCAAGCTGGTAGATGTTGAAGAGCAGGGTACGCGAGGCGTTGGAGTAGTCGGTGACATGCACGCGGCCTTTGGAGAGACGCCACATCAGGAAGGTATCGACGTTGCCGAAGAGCAGGTCGCCATTGTCGGCCTTTTCACGCGCCCCCGGAACGTTGTCAAGAATCCACTTCACTTTGGTGCCGGAAAAATAGGCATCAGTCACCAGACCCGTACGCTCGCGGATCTCTTTGTCGAAGCCTTTGGCTTTCAGGGCGTCGCAAATCGGCACCGTGAGGCGGCTCTGCCAGACGATGGCGTTAAACACGGGCTTGCCGGTGTTCTTGTCCCACACGATGGCCGTCTCACGCTGGTTGGTGATGCCGAGCGCGGCGATATCCGAGGCCGAAGCCCCCGCCCGCTGCATCGCCTCCTTAGCAACGGCCATCTGGCTCGACCAGATGGCCTCTGGATCATGCTCGACCAGTCCGGGCGACGGGTAAATCTGCGGAAACTCTTGCTGCGCTACGCTCACAATTTCGCCGTCGTGATTGAAGACAATCGCTCGCGAACTCGTTGTGCCCTGATCCAGAGCCAGTACGTACTTTGCCATAGTTAGCCCTCTTTCTGCTGTTACTTACTAAGAGTTACCAGAGACAAGCTGTACACTGATAGACACAGGCAGCATTACCGCCTGTGCAGGTACACCACATTTGAGTAGAGGTGCCTCCGACCATCCCCTCGTGGGATTTTATGTCCAGAGTTCGGGGCGAGAAACAGCCACGCCCAGAGCGCCGGTATCCAACACCGCCTGCACCTGTTTCGACGTATAGATGAGGCCCGAACCCATAAATGGCAGGGGCAACGGTGTTGCCAGGGTTGGAATACTATGAGGAATGACCAGGGCCGGTGAAACATCCAGTATATCCACGGAGTCCCTGTCCACGGAGTCCAGGGCCAGTTCGAGACCGGTAGAGTCGACGGCAAAAATACGCAGGATGGTCTCCAGGCCGAAATCCTTCCCCTGAGCCAGAACGCGGGGATGATTGGAAATAATTCCGGTAATGCGCAATTGTTCCGCCAGGTAGCGCAATCCAGCACTATCTGGATGAATACCGTCGATATGATCGACATTCACATAGACGGCCAGTCCGCGACGGTGAGCGCGGTCTAAGATAGATGGGAATTCAAAGAGGTTGCAATACCGTAAGAGCACTGCTCCCACTCGTGCAGTATCCATAGCCTGCACAAACTGCACACGACTCTCCACCACCGGAATGACCCTGCATTTCGCTGGAAGCGAGAGTAGCGAACTGTATGGCTGAATGAGCATCCTGTACTCCTTGCTGTCCAGAAAAAACAACAAAGTCCTAAGCCTCTTCGTAAAGGTGGCTCAGGACTTTTCATTTCACTGTCCCAATACACGTATGCAGTTGTCGTCCAAACATGACGGCCCCCTGTTTAGATGTGATGTTACAATCCAGGCGGGTTGGGTTTGGATCTCGCGATAAGTTGCAGCTCCTTCTCTATCGAATGTAGCAGCATCCGTGCGACAAGTGAAGTCGTACAGAACAACGAGCGAACCATCGAGTCGAGCCAGGGGTTCTGGTAGGCTCAGAAATACGAACTATACAATGGTGACTGGTTCGCATATAATGATATTACCTAGCGCAAGGCCATTTGTCAAGGGGAACCGGGGTGAGAGTTGCTCACCTTTTATACCTAGTCCAAAAGAAGTGGCGCGGCACCCTTTCCCGCCAGTATCAGCGATTGCGCGGGAAGAGCGCGAAAGTACAACCCTGCTCACGTCTTTTTCCGTAAAGAGAGCATACGCGGGACGAGTTCCTTTTACCAATTCAATATTAGGAAAGATGATCAAACAAGAATTTCTGCGTTTAGCCCGTCTCCACCCGGTGGCGGCGGCCATTAAATCGATTGAAGACATGCAGGCTGCTATAGAGTCTGATGCCATGCTGTTGTTCATCCTCAAGGGCGACGCCTTTCAACTGGCCGCGCTTGTGGAGCAGGCGCACCGGCACGGCAAGGGAGTCGTTGTGCATGTTGACCTGGTCAGTGGAGTCGGCAAAGACCGCGCAGGCATTCAGTACCTGCGACAAATTGGCATCGATGCCATCATCACCAGCCGCTCGCAATTAGTGATCGCGGGACGAGCCGAGGGCTTGATTACCATCCAGCGCCTGCTGGTGGTCGATGACTCCGCGTTGGAGACTGGCGCACGCACAATAGCACGAGCCGCCCCGGACATCGTGGAAATCCTGCCCGGCATCATCTTTCCAGAGGTTGCTTCCGTCATCAAACAACTGCTGCCCGGACCGTTTATCGCGGGTGGCTTTATCCGCACTACCGCCGATGTGGCGCGCATTCAGGCGGCTGGAGCCATCCTGAGCAGCAGTAGTACCTATACTCTCTGGCGTCGCACGCCTGGAAGAGGAGAATCTTATGCAGAACGTTCCTAATCTACTCAGCGTCAGCAGGTTGGTGGCCACGGTCCTCGTTTTCATACTCGTTCTGGTCAACCAGCCCTGGGCTTTCTTGCTCGCCACACTGCTCTTTTTCCTGGCTTCCGTCACCGATTTTTTCGATGGCTACCTGGCCCGTCGCTACCGTGTGGTGTCCCAGATCGGCATCTTCCTCGACCTTACCGCCGATAAGGTCTTCGTCTCCGCTATCCTGGTTGCCCTGGTGCAGATCGGGCTGGTACCCGCCTGGATCGTCTTCATCATCATCACCCGCGAGTTCCTGGTCACGGGTCTGCGCTCGATGGCGGCGGCAAAGGGAACAGTCATTCCAGCAGGCATCTGGGGAAAACAGAAGACCTTCATCACGCTGGTAGCAATGGGCGGCATATTGCTCTCGAAGGGCCTGGGCGCGGCTGGCCTCTCGCTCTTCCCCCTGCTGCTCACCTTCAACAGCCAGACAGTGACGTTCCCTAATATCCTGCTGCTGGTCTCCGATGTCCTGCTGATTCTAGCCACCATCTGGACCATCTTCTCCGGCATCGAATACCTGCGCGGCGCAATGCCACTCTTCCAAAAAGAGCAAACCAGCACCTCGAAAGCGTAGGGAAACAATTTCCCTACGCTTTCGAGGTGAAGCTGTTTGTAGAGGGGGGCGTCTCCTCTTCGGTTTTGACCTTCTGGCCAAACTTGCGCTCTTTGCCAGAAAGCAGGCGACCGATGTTGTCGTAGTGGAAAAGAATCACCAGGGCCGGGCCAAGCACCAGGAAAACCAGTTGCGGAAAATGCACGTTGGCTACCTGCCCCGCGAAGAAAAAGATGAGGCTGAACACAATTGAGGCCAGCGCCCCCATAATCGAGCCGAGCGAGACGTAGCGCGTGATGGCAATCGTGCTGAACGTCGAGATGGCCGCGGCCAGGAAGGTCAGGGGGGAAAGCACCAGAATGGCCCCCGCGCCTGTCGAGACGCCGCGCCCACCCTTGAAACCGATAAATACGGGGAAACAGTGTCCGAGCAGAGCCAGGAGCGCTGCGATTGTTGGTCCCCAGCCACCAAGATAGAACACCGGCACAAGTGTCGCCAGCAGGGCGGGACCAACACCTTTAGAAATGTCAAATACGAAAACTATGGCCGCCGGCCATCTGCCGAGGGTGCGTAAGACATTGGTAGCACCCGTTTTGTGACTGCCGTAGTTGCGAATATCAAAATCCCTGCCGCGCAGGGCTTTCCCCATCCAGTACCCGGCGGGAATAGACCCCCAGAGATAGCCGATGAGAGCGATGATTATTCCTTGTAGAATGCCAGGCATAGCAGCCTCCTTCACCTCAATAGCGTGTTGTGTCGCGCCCTGCTATTTTTCCCTTACATTATAGTTGTATCAGGCTCAAAAAGCTAGCAGGTTAGAGCTGCCAGCGTCCACGCCCTTGATACACAATATTATCGATCAGGCGAGCCTGGCCGATGTTGGCGGCAAGCGCTAGCAGCGTGTGGGGAACGACTTGCGGCACTCCTTTGAAGGTATCGGCATGACAGACTGCGACGTAATCGAGACGTACTAGCGGTTCGCTCGCGATCACCCGCGTCATGGCCTGTTCGATCAGTGGTGAGCGGCGCTCGCCACCCTCGACCAGCGCTTTCCCGGCCAGCAATGCTTGATAGAGCAGCCGCGCCGCCTGTCGTTCAGCGGAGGAGAGCAAGGTATTGCGGCTGCTCAGTGCCAGTCCATCGCTTTCGCGCATCGTCGGTAGCACGCGGAGATTGACATCGATGTTGAGATCACGCACAAGCTGGCGCACGACAGCCACCTGTTGCGCATCCTTCTGCCCAAAATAGGCGATATCTGGCCGCACCAGTTGGAACAATTTGCAGGTCATCGTCGCCACGCCTCGAATATACGCAGGATAAATTGCACCTTCAAGCCGGTCGGCGATGGGGCCGCTCAGCGTGACGAAGGTCGCAAAGTCGGGTGGGAAGAGATCTTCGGCGCGAGGAAGAAAAACAACATCCACGTTGGCCGCGCTCAACAGTTGCAGGTCTCGCGGCACATCTCTGGGATAGCGCTGCGCAGGATCGCCCGGTGGGAACTGCAGCGGATTGACAAATATGCTCACCACCGTGATCTCGCATTCCTGCGCGGCCCGGATCAACGATAGATGCCCATCATGCAGATAACCCATCGTCGGCACAAATCCGACCGTTCCACCGGCAAGCCATCCACGGGCCGTCTCATTCATCTCACCCAGACTTTGTATAATGCGCATAGCAAGCAGCTCCCAGCCAGGACATTTTCAGGTCAGAAACATGAATATTCTTTAATAGTATACGTTAATTCCCACAGCAGTCCGCACACGTTTTTCGCTGAACTTTGCGCAAAAAGATCGGCACATAGAGTTCCATAAATGTACACCCGCTGTAGTTTTGACAACGTGTGGCAGGAAAAATTGTAACCCGACATAGTTCCTATTTTGAGGAGGGTATGGATTGCGCAGCGCATGACTTTGTAGAATGGCCTTGCAGGCCATTCTACAAAGTCATG
>DASTKE010000256.1:0-3502 GCA_035716105.1 Ktedonobacteraceae bacterium
CGCCACTATCGGGAAGGCGCGAGGAAGGAATGTTACCGGGAAGTCCAGTATATTGCCAGTGGTATCACTTTTAGCAATGATGACGTGCTGTCCCTGTACCACTGAAGACGCGGGAAGATTGACTGACCAGGAGATATTCCCGTAGTAGTCGTCCTCGCCGTAAGTAAAGCTATTCCCGCTGGTGCTATCAAGAAAAAGTTCGATCATATCCTGAAAAGGGAAACCTGCTCCTTTCACTCCTACCAGCGAGCCAGGCTGCACTTTCTTCTGTGACAAAGAAAAGATGGGAACAATCGTGAGAGTGGTATTTGCCGAGAGAGCGCTTTGCGCCTGCATTGCCACCACCGTATATTGGCCTGTGGGTTGGCTGGGAACGGTGATACTGGTGGCGGGGAGATTTCCGCCGCTATCGGCAGCCGCCGAAGCCAGCAGTGTCCCATTGACCTGATTCAGATACAGGTTGATCTGATCATTGGGAGCAAAGCCCTGGCCGCTCGCCTGAATAGTGGTTCCCGGCTGGCTTGCTGCCGACGACAAGGTAATACTTGCCGCCCCACTGGCATGAGCCTTCGATGACATACCCGTGTGCAACAGCGAAAACCCTGGAACCAGGGCCGCGAGAACCAGCACGGCCAGAATGAGTAGGACGGGCCAGCGAAGAGACTTTCTCATGATGTGCAATAATCCTTATCTATAAATATGAAGCCGGAAGGGGTCGCGAACAAAGGGATGGGATACCGGATAGCACCGGGTAGTATCAGTAGATATACCGATACCATTGTAGAGCGTAAGCAAGCGGTTTATGTGAATAGTTTAAGACAGGTTGGTTGTGATTCGCTTGCTATGGTTGAGATTCCTTAACATGGCAGAAAAAGCAAGAGCTTGTAGGAGCTTCAAAAAGAGAGTTGTGAGGGTTTGTGACGAAACTGTAAGAAAAGTGGTGGGTAAAAGACTAAAAAAAGTGGCACGGATAGTATATAATAGGGATAGGAGAAGAAACAACGCCATGAGAGCTTCCAGGAAGAGATTATCTGGGGCGGGCTGTGCTTCGCCCCTGCAAAGATAGACCGTTCGCGGCTTGCAGGGGTGTGAAAAGCATTAGCCCGCCCAATCTTTTTGGGCGGCGATGCAGTGAAGGGGTCCGCAGGCCACCCGCGAGGGGATGGCCCTACTCTATCCGGCGCGGCTCTACGAGCGACTTTAACGGGTATAGTAGGGCCATCCCCTCGCGGGTGGCCTTGCTTCATACTCTGATCTGGGCGGCTATCTTGACGAACAAGATAGACAACTATGCTATACTCTACACACGCCTACCAACGAAGCAGGCTGTAACCCGACTCCGTAATAATACCTGTTGAGAGATTATCACGCGGTCTTCCGTGAGCGACACGGGCATTGTTCGATCTCAGCAGGAGTCATTTGTGGGTACGCTGCATAGAAAACCGGCGAATACGCCCCCTGCTACAGCAGGGCCAGGACGGGCAAGCGTGGATGTGCAGGAATTTCAGACCTTTTATCAGGAGAACCTCGGCCTGATCTATCGCTACGTCTACAGTAAAGTCGGCAATAGGGAAGAGGCCGAAGACCTGACATCGCAGATATTTATCAAGGCAGTACGCGGCATGGATCGCGAGCGCGGCGCACTGAGTATGCAGCGATGGCTCTTTCAAGTAGCACGCACCAGTATCGCCGACTACTGGCGCGTTCACTATCGCGTCTCCATCGGTTCGCTTGATGAACTGCTGGAGGCCGGGTGGGAAGGTCCGGCGGAGGAAGAACCTACCGCTATCAACGCCAGGCCGGAAGAGCAGGTGCGACGCATCCTCCAGGCACTGCCTGAGCATTATAGAGAAGTGTTAACGTGCCGGTTTCTGCTCAACCTCTCGATTCGGGATACCGCCCAACACATGGGGTTGACAGAGGCCAATGTCAAAGTATTGCAATTCAGAGCGCTCAAACGCGCCGCCGATCTCGAATCGGTTGTCACTGGTTAGGCCAACGGAGAGATACCATGTCAGGGGAAGATCAGGAACGATTTGAAGACTATCTGGAGCTAGAGCACTTTGTCGAGGAGCTTCAGGCAGGCCATGTCGCTCACCCACCGGCAGAATTGACACCTGCACAGGCGCGCATCTACCGGATGGCCGCGCTTTTCCGCTCTGCCTCTCCCGAAGCCAGCGAAGCCCGCCCCGAATTCGCCGAAGCACTGCGTACTCGTCTCGAAAGCGAGCTGCAACAGCAGCAGGCACAGAGACAACAAAAGTCAAAGCGCCTCCCTTTCCTCAAAGGTCGGCAGCGGCGGGAAGAGCCAGCGAGAGACAACCGGGACAACAACGGAAGGCAAGCTGTTTCGCGCCGGTCCCTGCTCGCCGGGGGAGCCGCCGTCGCCGCCTCCCTGGTTGCCGGAGCCGCCATCGGAAACGAGATTGGCCAGAGCAGTCATAATCAACAGGCAGCTACCAGTTCGACGCCAACAACAACGCCCTGGTCGGAGCACCTCATCGCCGAAGGCCAACCCACGACCTGGTTCCCTGTCATCGCATTGGCCGAACTGGGCGATAAAGTCGTGCGCTTCACCACAGACACCATCGTCGGCTACCTCACCTTCGATGACGGTGATGATGGCGATCCTGACAAGGGGAAGATCATCGCCATGTCCGCGGCCTGCACGCACATGGGCTGCATCGTCCAGTGGCAGGCGTCCGAAAAGAAATTTCGCTGCCCCTGTCACGACGGCCTCTTCACCGAATACGGCAAGGCCGATCCCAGATCTCCCTTGAAGTACCTGACTCCTCTGCCGCGCCTGAACACAAAGGTCGAGAACGGCAAAATCTACGTCGAAGTACCCGCGAGCAGGTCATAGACCCTTAATCATCAAGTTAAGCCCCCGACAGGCCACCCGCAAGGGGATGGCCTGCCGGACTACACCTCTACGCTGCCACATCCGAGCCAGACATGGGCTTTCTCATGCTCCTTAAAACATGCTATACTTTTAATGACAGCTAGAAAGGAGTTTCCTCATGGCTCTCTCGCGTTGGAAGAGCATGTTTTTCATAAGCTTGCTGTGCGGATTGGTGCTCGTGCTGGCCGCGTGCAGCAATGGCGGCACGTCCGCGACCACGAATCCACCGGCAGCCACACCCACCCCGGCGCAGGGGCAGCGCCTGCTCGAGGCAGCCGGGCAGAAGCTGAACACGGCCCGGACGCTGCACGGCATCTTCAACGTGACCACGACGAGCCAGGCATTTAGCGGCACCATCAAGACGGAGATATGGAACGCGCAGCCGGACAAGAGCCGCTCGCACGTCCTGCAATCGTCGCTCGCGCAGTTGCCAGCCGATTCGGTTATCGTCACCAATGGCAAGCAGGTGTGGGAATACAATCCGGTGAAGAAAGTGGTCTACACCGGCGCTGCCAGTAGCTCTTCAGCCAATGCCGGTGCCATCGGGCAAAATCAGCTTGTGCTGACGCTGGTGCAGACCATCTTCACCCACAGCAAGGC
>DASTKE010000257.1:0-3379 GCA_035716105.1 Ktedonobacteraceae bacterium
GAAGGAGCCGATTGATCGGCTCCTTCGCTAGTCTACAACGATTTCATCCTCCCAGGACTGCTTGAGTGTGCTTGTCCTCGCTACAATCCTGAAAAAGCTGCAACATTCTGGCATCTAGCGCGATTGTTATGGTGAAATCTATTGCAGGAAGGGAGATGAACGCCATTCAGTCAGGAATACCATCCGTGGGAAGAGCGATGGGACACGATGAGCCAGGGATGCAGGAGCCGACGAATGGGAAGAGGGAGCCAGACACAGAGGCAACTACGGAACTGTTTCATCGTTATGCTCCAGCCCTCTTCGCCTATTTACGACAGCATACTGCTTCCAGAGAGGACGCCGAGGATCTCCTGCACGAGGTCTTTGCGGCAGTTCTGGAACGACCGGAGTTTGGTCAGCTCAACGATGATGAGCAGGCGCTCTGGCTCTGGCGCGTAACGCGCAATAAGATCGTTGATACCTATCGACGCAAAACGCGCCGACCCTCTCTGAACCTGGACTATGTTGCCGACGAACTCTATGCCGGGGACGAACAGTCACCGGAGTATGCCCTGCTGCGCCGCGAAGAGTATGCACGCCTGCTCGCTGCGCTTGAGCGGCTACCAGAGATTCAGCAGGAGGCGCTGCGTTTGCGCTTCGTCAACGAACTGCCCTGTGCAGATGTGGCGAAGGCGCTGGGCAAACGCGAGGGGACGGTCAGAAGTATGCTCTCGCGAGCGCTCAGTCGCTTGCGCGTTCTTTACAGCCGCAAAATGGAGGTTTAAACATCATGAATCGTGAAGAATACTCGAATGCTCGCATGACAGACATGCACATCGACGAGCTTGTTCAGAATGTGCAACAAGGCCAGCGAACTTGCCAGAGCCTGAGCGACGACTTGGAACTGCGCCTGACCCAGGATATTTGCCGTGCCTATCAAACTGAAGCCTGTGAGGATGCGCGTTCGCTGGAACGTGTGCTCGCGAGGTTGATAGAAGATCAAGTAGAAGTTCCATCAAAAGTGCTCTTTCTCCCGCACGTTTCTCAACGACAGGAAGAGATATCCACCATGCAACACAGTATTGATACACATGTCCAGGGCAAGAACAGGAGAGGATGGCAGAAACGTTCAGGTTTGATTGCTGCGGCACTCTTTTTCACCCTGCTCGTCGGGGGAGTGCTGACCGTGCTTGGTGTGATACACGCGGGCAATGCTTCACAGGCCACCGGTGGGAGCGCTTTGTCAAACTCAGGCTTTGCTTCTATTGCGTCTGTCGCGCTTTCTGACAGCGCAAATCAGACCGCTCAGGCTTCCTCGGTGCAGCATTTTACGGTTGGGCAAACGATCTGGCTGAATGGTATGGTCAATATGGGGAAGAAGGCCGGGTCCAATGTACTTATGGTAAAGTGGTATGAGGATGGTCACCTGATCGCCACGAGCAAACGTGGTTTTCAGACCCCGAAAGACCAATCCGTTGCTACTGCCTTGAAAGCCATTACCCTGCATTCTCACCAGATGTATATGCAGCCGGGAGATGGGAAGGCAGAGGTGTACTGGAATGGTCAACTGGTGACAACCCTGCACTTCGTTGTAACACAGAAGCCGCAGAAGCCGTAGAAATAGAGAGAGAGACAAAAGAGGGAAAGGTGGTGCTATTCCACTTTTCCCTCTTTTGTCCTAAACCGCTTGTGTGGCAACCTGCGCCTGCTCCATATTTGCGCTGTTCGATTGGTTGTGTGCGGCTTCTTCCAGGAACATGCGCTTCAGGAAGTGGGCGGTGTAGGACTGCTCGTCTTCGGCCACGTCTTCGGGCGTGCCAACTGCGAGCACCTGACCACCCGCATCGCCACCTTCCGGCCCTAGATCGATCAGCCAGTCGGCACTTTTGATGACTTCCAGGTTATGCTCGATCACCACAATGGTATTGCCGGTGTCGACGAGTCGCTGCAGCACTTCCAGCAGGCGCTCCACGTCGGCGAAGTGCAGGCCGGTGGTAGGCTCGTCCAGGATATACATTGTACGGCCTGTGGCGCGTCGCGACAGCTCGGTTGCCAGCTTGACGCGCTGCGCCTCGCCACCTGAGAGCGTCGTCGCGGGTTGGCCCAACTTCATATAGCCGAGACCAACATCGTTCAACGTCTTCATCTTGTTGTAGATGGAGGGGACGTTGGCGAAGAAGCTTGTGGCCTCCTCAACCGTCATGTCCAGCACGTCGGCAATGCTTTTGCCCTTGTAGTGGATTTCCAGTGCCTCGCGGTTGTAGCGTTTCCCTTTACACACTTCGCATGGCACATACACATCGGGCAGGAAGTTCATCTCGATTTTGACGATACCCTCGCCCTTACAGGCTTCGCAGCGCCCACCCTTGACGTTGAACGAGAAGCGTCCCGGTTGGTAGCCGCGCAGGCGCGACTCCGGTACCTGCGCGAAGAGTTCGCGAATGCCCGTGAAGGCGTTGGTGTAGGTAGCCGGATTGGAGCGCGGCGTGCGGCCAATCGGCGACTGGTCAATGTCAATCACCTTGTCCAGCGCCTCCATACCTTCGATACTGTCGTGCGCGCCGGGCTTATCGTGCGCCCGGAAGAAGGTATGCGCCAGCTTGCGGTACAGGATATCCGTGACCAGCGTACTCTTACCGGAGCCGGAAACGCCCGTCACCACGACGAACTTGCCGAGCGGTATCTCGACATCAACGTTTTTCAGGTTGTTCTCCCGCGCTCCCCTGATGGTCAGCACGGAGCCATTGCCTGCTCGTCGCTGCTCCGGTATGGGAATGTGCCTGCGTTTCGACAGGTAATCCCCGGTCAGCGAATTGGTGTTGGCGATGATATCCTTATACGTACCCTCAGCCACCACATACCCCCCATGCTCACCAGCTCCTGGCCCGATATCGATGATGTGGTCGGCGGCGCGCATCGTGTCCTCGTCGTGCTCGACGACCAGCAAGGTGTTGCCCAGGTTGCGCAGGCGTACCAGTGTCTTAATCAGGCGCTCGTTGTCGCGCTGGTGCAGTCCGATGCTCGGCTCGTCCAGGATGTAGAGCACGCCCATCAGGCCGGAGCCGATCTGGGTTGCCAGCCGAATACGCTGTGCCTCGCCGCCCGAAAGGCTGGCGGCGGCACGATCCAGCGTCAGATAATCCAGACCGACATCGATCAGGAATTGCAGGCGGGCGCGAATCTCCTTCAGCACCTGGCGGGCGATGAAGCGCTCGCGCTCGGTCAATGCTCCCAGCACCAGCGGCCCTTTCGGGTCGACCTTCGCCAGCGGATCGGGAGCCTTCGGTTCATTGTTTCCGTTGGCTGGGACGGGGAAATGCGGCGTCACTACCGCCGTTGCCGTCTCCAACTCCTGGAAGAAGCGCTGCGCCAGTACAATCGAGAGCCGTGTGACCTGCAC
>DASTKE010000258.1:0-2804 GCA_035716105.1 Ktedonobacteraceae bacterium
CGCCAGACTGAGGTATCTGTGCGTCCAATACGTCTTTGACATCATCCTTGTCAATAAGCGGCCAGCCCAGTTGCCGACTGAGAGCGCGTGCCACGGTGCTCTTCCCACAGCCCGGCATTCCTCGCATCGCGATAAGCCACACAAGCGATACCCTCCGTGAAGAAGGTGAATGCGAAGAAGAAGGCAGCGGCGCGCCGCTGCCTTCTTCTTCGCATTCACCTTCTTAAACTCAGATAATGCTCAGTTCCTTGCCTACCTTCTCGAAGGCACCTAGCGCTTTAGTGAGTTCGTCGCGGGTGTGGATGGCCGAGACGATGGTGCGCACACGGCACTTGTCGGCTGGCACGGTGGGGAAGACGATGCCCTGGGCGAAGACGCCTTCCTTGAAGAGACGCTTGCTGAGTTGCATCGCCCGCGAGCCTTCGCCGACGATGACGGGGGTGATGGGCGTCTCACTGTGGCCCGTGTTGAAGCCGAGTTGCTCCAGGCCACGCTTGAAGAAGTGGGTGTTCTCCCAGAGGCGATCTACCAGGCTGCTGTCCTCTTCCAGCAGTTCGATGGCCGCGATACAGGTTGCCACGACAGAGGGTGGATGCGAGGTGCTAAAGAGCACAGGCCGGGAGCGCTGCATCAGGAAGTCCTTCATATCCTGGCTGCAGGCCACATAGCCGCCCAGCGCGCCAATGCCCTTTGAAAGCGTGCCGATTTGCAGGGCCACGCGACCATCCAGCCCGAAATGGTTGACGGAGCCGCGCCCATTTTTGCCCAGCACACCGCTAGAATGCGCGTCGTCCACCATCACGAACGCGCCGTACTCCTCGGCCAGTTCAACGATATCCGGCAGGGGCGCGATATCGCCATCCATGCTGAAGACGCCATCGGTCACGACCATCACTTTACCGGCATCCTGCGACGCTTCCAGCACCTTGCGCAACCCGGCCATGTCTTTGTGTGGGAAAATCTTGCGAGAGGCTTTGCTCAGGCGCGTCCCATCAATGATGCTGGCGTGATTCAGTTCGTCGCTGATGATGATATCGCCTTCGACCATGACCGCCGAGATCACGCCGAGGTTGGTTGCATAGCCAGATTGGATGGTCAGCGACGCCTCGGTATGTTTGAAACGCGCTAGCTTCTCTTCCAGCACATTGTGCAGCGTCATGTTCCCGGCAATGGGACGCACCGAGCCAGAACCGACGCCATACTGCTCAATCGCCTTGATAGCGGCCTCGCGCAGGCGCGGGTGCGTGTTCAACCCCAGGTAGTTGTTGGACGAAAGTGTAATCACCTCGCGCCCGTCAATGACGACGGTGGCTTGCTGCGCCGTTTGCAGCTCGCGGGGTCGGTTAAAGACACCCTTTGCGCGCAGCGCATCTAGCTCATCGGTCAAAAATTGTTGCAGTTTGTCCATCTTTTCCTCTGTTCCTCTTCGAGATCAAAACGTGAGTACGATCTTGCCACAATCGCCCGATTTCATGATTTCCATCGCCTCATGAAGCTGGTCAAAGGGCAAGGTATGGGTAATGACCTGCTTCAGGTCAAGCTGACCCGCTTCGAGAATGCGGCGCGTGCGATACCAGGTATCAAAGATACGCCGTCCGGAGATGCCCAGCACGGTCGCACCCTTAAAGATCACATCGTTGGCAAGATCAAGCTCGATCATGCGCGATGGTAGCCCCAGCAGCGAGACACGTCCACCGTTGCGCAGCGCCTTGAAGCCCTGGCGAATCGCCTGCTGATTGCCCGACATTTCCAGCACAACATCGACGCCCAGTCCCTCGGTTACGTCGAGGATACGCTGCACGGGGTCAACTTCACGGGGATTGATGATATAATCCGCGCCCATATTCGTAGCGATATCGAGGCGCTTATGGTTCGGCTCGATGGCGAAGATGGTGCTGGCACCGGAGATATGTGCCAGTCCGACCGCCCACAGGCCAATCGGGCCGCAGCCGAAGACCGCTACCGTCTTGTTGGCAATCTCACCCGCGTAGGTAGCATGAACCGCGTTGCCGAACGGTTCCTGGATGGAGGCCACGCTGTGCTCAATCTCTTTGCCCGTCTTCCAGGCGACGCTCTCAGGAATGGCGATGTATTCGGCAAATGCGCCATCGCGGTCAACGCCGATGATTTGCACGTTCTGGCAGACATTCGCCTGCCCGGTGCGGCACTGGTAGCAATGCCCACAGGTAATGTGTGTTTCAGCGGCGACAAAATCGCCAGGGACAAGCGTCTTGACCTCCCGACCGACTTCTACCACCTCACCGGCAAACTCGTGGCCGAAGATGCGAGGAAGTTGCATCCGGCTCTGCGCCCAGGCATCCCATTCATAGATATGTACATCTGTCCCGCAGATAGAGGCAGCCTTCACCTGCACCAGCACATCGCGGGGACCAATCTGAGGAATATCAACAAGAGCAATCGTTGCTCCAAGCGTCGCCTCGGCTTTGAGGGCCGCCTTCATTTTACCTTTCATAACCTTTTTTCAAACACCTCCCAAAACAATTTACCAGACCACCTTTATTATGCGTCTTTGCATGGATGAATGCAAGCACCTTTTTCCGGGCGGCACAGCTAGTCCCTTACCCTGACCTTGCGGGCGCAATTCATTGCGCCCCTACATGTCGCTGGCATCGTTCAGGTAGCCTATCTAGCCCAGCTTGTAAGTGACGAGACCCTTAGCGACAAGGGTTCCCGATGCGTTATGCACTTCGACATCCAGATAGACCAGGTTGCGACCGCGCCGCAGCACGCGAGCGGTCGCTTGAATATCCTCGTGCTGCGCTGCACTGAGGTAATTCACGGTC
>DASTKE010000259.1:0-5577 GCA_035716105.1 Ktedonobacteraceae bacterium
AACACGCGGGTGCCGGTGGAGAACCTGCTCGGTGAGATTCACCGGGGCTACAAGATCGCCTTCAACATCCTCAACATCGGGCGTCTCAAGCTCGGTGCCGGGGCTGTTGGCGGTTCTCGCGCCGCGCTGGGCATGGCGGCAGCCTACACGACCGAGCGCAAAGCCTTCAACAAGTTCATCAGCGAATTCGGCATGATTAAGAAGAAGCTGGCGCGTATGGCTGCCGAGACCTACGCTGCCGAGAGCGAGGTCTTCCGCACCGCCGACAACATCGAGCGGGCGCGGCGCAGCGCCAGCGATACCGAGGGCGCGTTCAAGGCCATCGAAGAGTACGCCGTTGAAGCCTCCATCGCCAAAGTGCATGGCAGCGAGGTGCTGGCAATGTGCGTGGACGAGGGCGTGCAGATTTTCGGCGGCTACGGCTTCATGCAGGAATACGCCATCGAAAAAGCCTATCGTGACGCCCGTATCCAGCGCATCTACGAAGGCACCAACGAGATCAACCGGCTGGTGGCCTCTGGCACACTCTTCCGCCGCGTGCTTTCCGGCAAGATTCCGCTGATGCAGCAGTTCCCCGCCATCGAGGCCAACGTCACCTCCGGAAGCGCACCCGACCGTGCCGTCGGCATTCCCGCTGAACTGCGCGATGCCGTTAATGCCATCGAGCGCGCCAAAGACGCGACGATCTACGCGGCTATGAAAGCGGCCATGAAGTACATGCAGGCGCTGGAAAACGAGGAAGAGTTCATTGAATACCTGGCCAACTTGTTGATCGACATCTACGCCAGCGACAGCGCCCTCGCCCGTGCGACGCAGGCCGTACGCCGCGGCGACGCGAACAGCGCCACGCACGTCAAGCTGGCCCAACTTGCCGCCTGGCTGGCCTTCAACCGGATACGCTCCAACCTCGACCAGTTGATCCAGACCAATTTCAGTGAGAGCGAAATCCAGGAAGAACTGCCGCGTGTCCGCGCCTACCTGGGCGACTTCCTGCTCAACGGCGTCGCCCTCCAGCGTGAACTCGCCAATCTGATCGTTGAGAAGCAGGGCTATCCCTTGTAAAGCATATTGGTATCATGTGTTGCGGCATGGCTTGCGGAGCAAGCCATGCCGCAACACATGATATCAATATGCTTTACGGAGAGGAGCGGATTATGGGAGTCAGTACCTGTCCGGCGGCGAACGTCGCTGCCCCTGTCGAAGTTGTCTGGGCATTGCTCGCGAACCTGGCGCGTTATGACGAGTGGTGGGATGCTCACCTTGAGCACGTGGAGCCGGAAGGGCCAGCCATCGCCGGTCAGAAGGCTATAGCTTCGACCCGTGCGTTCGGCAGGCGCTTCGTCATCCATTTCCAGATCGAGCACGTTGACCCGGTAAAGCATCAGATACAGATCGACGTGACGCAGCCGATGGGGATCAAGGAGTATACCACCATCACCTGCGCGCCCATCGACGGGCAGTCGTGCCGCGTCCAGTTTGGCTGAGATTTCACCTTCCCCCCAGGCTGGCGGGGCTGGCTGATGGAACACCTCGGAGCGCGTTTGTTTGAATCAGGCGTAGCCGATTCACTCCGTAGATTGAAAGCGGCAGCAGAAAAGCTGCACAAAAACACCGTGAGCAACCCGGTTCCGTAGGGGCGACCCTGGTGGTCGCCCGGAGCCGACAGCGCAGCGCCACCGGTTCCCGGACATCGTTGGGATGCTATCAATTGCCGCCCGGAGGCGACAGCGAAAAGGTGTTCCGTAGGGGCGACCCTGGTGGTCGCCCGGAGCCGACAGCGAAGCGAGTCGGCAGTATCAAGAGAAAACACACCGAGCAAGTTGCTTCGCTCCTTGCTCCGGGCGACCACCAGGGTCGCCCCTACGGATAAACCCATCATTATACGATTGATAATTTCGAGGCGTTTAATACGTTCCTATTCAAGGAGACAAACATACAATGGCAGAAGCAGTAATTGTGAGCGCGGTACGCACTCCCATCGGGCGAGCGAATAAGGGCGTGCTGAAGGATGTGCGCGGCGACGATCTGGCCGCTATCGCTGTCAGGGCTGCGGTTGAGCGCGTGCCGAAGCTTGACCGCTCGTTAATTGAGGATGTGATTCTGGGCTGTGCCTTCCCGGAGGGCGAACAGGGCATGAATCTGGCGCGGCTGGTGGGAGCGCTGGCTGGCTTGCCGGAGACGGCGGGTGGAGTGACCGTCAACCGTTTCTGCGCTTCCAGCTTGCAGGCGGTGAACATGGCGGCGCAGAGCATCATGCTGGGACTGGGCGATGTTGTCGTCGCGGGTGGCGTCGAGAGCATGTCGCGTGTGCCGATGGGCGGCTTCAATCCGAGCTTTAACCCTCGCCTGATGCAGCCTCGCGAGGGAGAGAAGACCTCTTCGCCCTATCCCCCGTGCGAGTTGGAATATGGCTATTCCAGCTACATCCCGATGGGCATGACGGCGGAGAACCTGGCGCGTGAGTACCACATCAGCCGCGAGGCGCAGGATGCCTTCGCGCTGCGCAGTCACCAGAGGGCCATCGCTGCCACCGATAACGGCATTTTCAAGCGCGAGATCGTCCCAGTGACGCTGCCCAACGGCAAGGTGATGGAGATCGACGAGGGGCCGCGCCGCGATACCTCGCTGGAGAAACTGGCCTCGCTCGAACCCGCCTTCATCAAAGGCGGCACCGTCACGGCTGGCAATTCCAGCCCGCTCAACGATGGTGCTTCCGCCGCCGTGCTGATGTCGGCTGAGAAGGCGCGTACACTGGGCATTACGCCGCTGGCGCGGGTAATTACGATGGCTGTATCCGGTGTGCGCCCTGACGTGATGGGCATCGGGCCTGTTCCGGCCATCAAGAAGGTGTTGCAGCGTTCAGGGATGCAGTTGAGCGATATCGATATCATTGAGATCAACGAGGCGTTTGCCGCGCAGACGCTGTCGGTGGTGCAGGCGCTGGGCATCGACGAGCAGAAGCTGAACCCGCATGGCGGCGCGATTGCCCTGGGACACCCGCTTGGCTGCAGCGGCGCACGCCTCATCGCCACGCTCATCAACGACTTGCAGACTGCCGACAAGACGCTGGGCCTCGCCACATTGTGCGTTGGTGGTGGTCAGGGCGTCGCCACGCTGATCGAGAGGTTGTCATAGCCATGCCATACCAGATAAGAAAGGCAGCAGTGCTGGGCGCGGGTGTGATGGGCGCGGCCATCGCGGCTCATCTCGCCAATGTTGGCATCCCCAGCCTGCTGCTCGATATCGTGCCGCCCAACGCCGGGATGGATCGCGACGTGATCGCACGTACCGGGCTGGAAAAGGCGCTCAAGGCCCGTCCCGCCGCCTTCTACAGTCCACGTGCCGCGCAGCTCATCACCGTCGGCAATATCGAGGACGACCTACAAGCCCTCAGTGATGTGGACTGGATTATCGAAGCGGTGATCGAGCGTCCGGAGATCAAACAAAAGCTCTATGAGCAGATCGAGCGTGTGATGACGCCTGAGACCATCATCACTTCCAACACATCGGGCCTGCCTGCTCACCTGCTGACCGAAGGGCGCAGCGAGGCGTTCCGCCGCCACTTCCTGATTACCCACTTCTTCAATCCTGTGCGCTACATGCGCCTGCTGGAACTCGTGTCTGATGTCGATACCGACCCCGAATTGATGCGGTTCATGCAGCAGTTCTCAACCGAGGTGCTCGGCAAGGGCGTGGTGCTGGGCAAGGACACGCCCAACTTCATTGCTAATCGCATCGGCGTCTACGGCTTCATGTCCACGCTGCGCCGCGCCCTGGACGAGGGCTATACCGTCAGCGAGGTGGATACCATTCTGGGGCCGAATATGGGGCGTCCCAGATCGGCGGTCTTCCGTACCGCCGACCTCTCAGGTCTGGATACCACCGCCCACGTTGCCAGCAATCTCTATCAGAACGCGCCCAATGACGAACAGCGCGAGACATTCCAGGTGCCGAATGTCATGCGCGAGATGATCCAGCGCGGCTGGCTGGGCGAGAAGAGCGGTCAGGGCTTCTACAAGCGCGTCAAAAATCCTGGTGGCGAATCAACCATTCTGGAATTGAACCTGAAGACGCTGGAATACGAACCACAGCAGAAAGTGCGCTTCCCTTCTATTGGCGAGGCGCGCACCTTCAGCGACCCGGCGAAGCGTATGCTGACCATCCTCGACGCCGACGACCGCGCCGGGCAGTTCGCCCGTGAGACGCTGGCCGACTCGCTGATCTACGCCGCCAACCGCGCCGGAGAGATCGCCGAAAGCATCGTGGCCGTTGACGAGGCCATGCGCTGGGGCTTCAACTTCGATCTCGGCAGCTTCGAGACCTGGGACGTGCTGCTGCAACACCCCGAAACGCTGCAAAAGGTGCTGGCCTCCACCAGTGCGGAACTGCCTGCACTGGTGCGCCGCGTGCAGGAAGAGGGCGAGGGAACGTTCTACACCGGCCCCGTAGGTCAGCGCAGGTACTTCGACTTCAAGACAGGTCAATACCTGCCTGTGCCGCAGCCACAGGGTGTGATCTTGCTCGAAGCCTTGAAGGCCGAAAACAAGGTCGTCCGCGACAATGGCTCCGCCGCCCTGATTGACCTCGGCGACGGCGTGGCTTGCATCGAGTTCCATACCAGGATGAACGCCATCGACGCGGGCATCATCGAGATGCTGCGCTACACTGTCGAGGAGGGGCAGAAGCAGTTCCGCGCCCTCGTCATCGGCAACGAGACGGAGAACTTCTCTGCTGGTGCCAACGTGCTGCTGATGCTGATGGGCGCACGTGCAGGCGAGTGGAAGATGCTGGACGAGGCCATTAACGCGCTGCAGCAGGCCAACCTGATGCTCAAGTACAGCCCCATTCCCATCGTGATCGCCCTCGCCGGTCGTGCGCTGGGCGGCGGTGCGGAGGTGGTGATGCATGGCAGTCACGTGCGCGCCCACGCGGAATCCTATGTTGGCCTGGTCGAAGTTGGGCTTGGCTTGATCCCTGGCGGTGGTGGCATCAAGGAACTGCTGCTGCGACAGGGCGCGGACATGCAGACGCAGCTTGCCCGCAAGACGGGCGGGCCGTTCACGCCCTCGCGCAAGGTCTTCGAGACCGTCGCCTTCGCCACCGTCTCCACCAGCGCCGC
Organism: Ktedonobacteraceae bacterium; assembly: GCA_035716105.1. GTDB lineage: Bacteria > Chloroflexota > Ktedonobacteria > Ktedonobacterales > Ktedonobacteraceae > CADDYT01. The sequence goes on from DASTKE010000259.1 coordinate 5,120, forward strand.
CCAGGCACAGGAGCTGCGCTTCCTGCGCAAGAGCGACGCCATCACCATCAACCGCGACCTGGTGCTGCGCGACGCGAAGGCCGACGCGCTGCGACTGGCCGAGGCACGGGAGTTGGGACAATGGCAGCCAGCAGCACCCGCCATGTTTATTCTACCGGGTCCTGGCGCTCGCATGGTGCTGGAGCAACAGATCGAGAACCTGCTGCTGGTGGGCAAAATCAGCGAGCACGATGCGGTGGTTGCTCGCCAGCTAGCGCGGGTCGCCACCGGTGGCGAATGCTCACCCATTGCGCCATTGACGGAGCAGCAGGTGCTCGACCTCGAACGCGAAGCCTTCCTCAGCCTTCTCGGTACGGAGAAAACGCAAGAACGTATGCAGTCCTTCTTGATGACCGGCAAGCCGTTACGCAATTAGTTATGAATGATGAAATGCGCGTGGAAGCCGTGATGCGGAACCG
>DASTKE010000260.1:0-5991 GCA_035716105.1 Ktedonobacteraceae bacterium
ATAGCTTATGACTCCGGTCAGATTATACCCAGTAGCGCACCAGGTCGCCGATGAAGGGCAGGCGATAATCGGGCTTGAACCATGCCATAATCATGAGCCAGAGCCAGAGACCCACCATGACCCACCATAAGACGGAGATGAGCAGGCCGAGGCCAGCGTTTGTCAGCAGGCCGATCAGCGGTATCCAGCCCAGGAAACCCTTGAGCAAGCTCACCCCGAATATGAGCACTGAAAGCAGACCAAACGTGACCATGGACTGCGCCGCGTGCCAGCGTACCGTGCGATTTCTTTCCAATAGAAACAGGATAATACCCGAAACCCAGCCAAATGCATACGCCAGAACACGTTCCAGGCGCTCATCAAGTCCAAGTGTCGTCATCCTATTCATCATTCTACGCCTCATTTCTTCAGACATTGACCTTCGCGCCCTCCATTCCGCGCAGCTACCCTACGGCAGTTCGCAGGAGGAGAGCACGAGAGACCATCGTCCCTTGTCTCATACCTATCATCTATACGCAGATAGCGGAGACATGTTGCAAGCTGGACAAAAAATCTGTCATCCCTACACAGGAGGTTTGGCAGCGCGTCGCCTTCGGCGCAAGAGCAAAATCACAACCACCAGGACGACGACCACGGCACCGCCATACTCCACAATATTCGAGATATTATTGAACAGGATGGATTGCTGCGGCGTGTAGCTGAACGGCGAGGGATAGAGGCCGGTGATGATAAAACGCGGACTGCCGCCAACGGCAAGCGTGGTGATAACCTGCCGGGCATGGATATCCAGCATGGCAACCTTGCCATCGGCGAGTGCGATGAAGCCGAACTGCCCGTCGCTGGTGATGGCGACCGATTGCGGTGCGCTGTCGAAGCGAATGCTGCGCGCCGGTTCGTGAGGCGCGGTGGTTCCCGCGCTCACCGGCGCAAGCACCTCGACGAGGTTGCGCTGTTGATTGGGAACATAGACCTCGCCCGTGGTAGCGTCGTAATCCATCGGCCCGAAGCTGCCGGACGTGAGCAGGGGAGGCAGGAGATGATACGAATTCAAGTCGACCGCCTCAACGGTTCCCTTGCGCGTGCTGGCATAGAGGGTACTGCCCGTTGGGATAGAAAGATATTGCGGTCCATCCGGCACAGCGATGGTCTTCACCTGTTTTCCCTGAGCATCGAACACCGTCAGCGTGTTGGTATCGGCCACCCAGAGCTGATTGCCGGTTCCACCCGCGATCCCCGATCCAATCACAGCAACGGCCAGCCCATAGACCACACTTCCCACGTGCAAGGTACGCTGCACCGCACACGTAGTGGGATTCAGGGCGGTTACGCTGTTTGCCCCATTGCCAGCGATATAGAGCGTATCGGTGCCTGGGTCGAAGGCCAGCAGCGTCGGCTGACCGGGGATGGCAGCGCTGCAAATCACCTGCTTGCTCGAAGTGGCAATCACCGAGACACGGTTCAGCGCGGGTTGGGTCACGGCCAGCAATCGCCCATCAACCGTGAGATAGATGGTATGCGGGTCGCCTGCAACATTGATGCTGCCTGTCACCTTTTGTTGTCCAACGTCGATGATGCTGACTCCATGTGACGTGCCAGCCACGTATGCCAGGTTGGGCGCGCCGCCATCGGCATGGGCCGATGACGCGGAAAAGAGGAAAAAGAGCGCGAGCACAAGCCAGAGAGCGATGCCACTTCGTCGTATGTATGCTGTCATCTTCAATGCGGGTGAATTCCCTTCATTTTTTAAGAAAGGAGACGGGCGTCCGTCTCACCCGTCTCTCTCGTCTCACGCCCCAGCGTGCCTCCCGGACTGCCTCAAGACATCGCCCCTACGGAAGGCCCATCAAGACGTAAATCCCTATCTCACAAACACCTTGCTCATAAGGGCGTGGATGGTCACGCTGTCGAGCGCGATATGACCGAGCAACAGGGCGACGATCGTCACCATGACCCAGAAATGCCAGCGCCGGATGATGCGACGCCGGGTCAGCTTTGGCCAGCGCAAGCGCAGCCCTAAAATAAACTGGATCAACGCAAAACAGAGCGCGGCCAGTGCCAGATCCAACCCCGGCAGATTGACGCTTTCCGCCAATCCTTGACCCAGTGAAAGCAGCGCATGGACAACTATCATACCGATAATAGCATAGCCGAGCCAGTAATGGAATTGCATCCGCTTGAGGAAGGGCTGCACCGGCCCCAAAGCGCCGCTCCGCAGCAGAAATGGATAGAGAATCGTGCTTGCCAGCAGCACAATCAGCAGCCAGCCCGTTCCCGCCGTCAGGTAGTAAAAAAGCATAGCTCTGTCCTCTTGACTCAAGGGCGTAGATTCTGATTTGAGACCCATAACAATCCCAGGCATTCTATAACAGTAAAGCGTTACCAGCAAGGGGAAAAGAGATATATGTCACCTGTACAATCGCCTTCGCCTGAACAGTCAACGAGGCAGGGCAAGCTATCCAGCAAAAAGAGAGCACGAAGGCGAGTTATCCGCGCACTACTTGTTGTACTGCTGATTGCGATCATTATCGGTGCCTGGCAATTGCTCAACACGACGCTGAATAGCACCGACCCCAGCGTGGTGGGTCGTCCGCTCTCGAATCCCCATACGCACCTGCACACGGTGGCGCTGGGTGGACAGCCAGGGGTTGTCTACCTCGGCACCCATTACGGCCTGTTTACCAGCACCGATGGTGGGCGAAGCTGGCCCCAGGCACGCGGCTCGCTCAACACGCTCATGATTATGTCCATCGCCGTTAGCCCGGCCAACCCGCGTGTCTTAGCGGTCATCGGCCTCCCCTATTCCGGCATTGGCACGCAATCCGGTGTTTTCTTCAGCCAGGACGGAGGCACAAGCTGGCGGCACGCCGTCCCTGCTGGCCTTCCGGTGTCGGCCTATCCCTTCGCGATTCGCGCAGGAACGGGCAGCACGGGACATTTTTATGCTTTCTACCAGTTTGCCGGTTGGTTCGAGACACAGGATATGGGTATGCACTGGCATCCCATCACCAGCGGGAAACTTTCGGCCATGCAGGCTCCCACCCTCCTGCCTGATCCCGCCAATGCCAACCACCTGCTGCTCGGTGGAGACCAGGGACTTTTTGAAACCTGGGATGATGGCGCTCACTGGAACCAGGTCTCAGGCATAGCAGACATCGTGTTGACCATGACCGCGACTACAAGCGCGCCACGCCTGATTTTCTGCGTCACCGATCAGGGACTCTATCGCTGGACAGAGGGAAGCACCTCCGGGACGCACAGTACACAAATCACACGACTGACTCATGCTCCCACTGCGTTAACTCGCCTGATGAGCGACCCTACAGGCCATTTCCTGTATGCCGTAGCTGGACAGGATATGTGGTACTCAGCCGACAGCGGGTCAAGCTGGACGCAGCGCAGCCGCTTTGAGCGGGGAGACCTGATCGCGCTCGTGGTCGACCCTCAAAACCCCCAACACCTGTACGCGGGCTTCTTCCTACCCGCCAAAGCCATCTACAGCATGGATGGAGGAGTTTCGTGGAAAACACTCACCGATTGAGCGCCATATCGCCTACCACACCTTAACCACCCTCCCTGCAATTCGGTAATAATACCTTCTTGACTTTCCCCAGCAAGCGACCATACAATCTGTTCCAGACAAATGGCCTACGCGAGCGAATCATTTCTGGAAATGCGTTATGCTTATTATATGTGCCAGGCGTGCTATGGCACTCTTCTATTGTTGAGTTTCCAGAAATGCAGGAAACGGGTAGAAACACAGTTGCGTCCTATATCTGTGAAGGAGAACGGAAGAGGGTGATGGCAACACACGGGCGAGCGAAGAAGCTGGTTACTATTGTGGTGTTGTGCGGGTTGCTGACCATACTGTTTTCCTCCTGGGGCAGCGCGGATAAAGATAAAGCGCCGCAGGAAGCTCACTCTGACAGGTCTACGGCAATCGGGCAACGCGCTGTCGCGCCAACGCCGGTATTTCCAACTACCAGGCAGGGAGCCGAACCTGCTCTCGTACCTATTTCCCCTCACAAGCCCATCGATCCGCTGCAGCCAGCACCCGATGATTGGCCCAGCTACCTGCTGGATAACGGTGGCTTCAATGCTAACGAGGTGGATATTGCCCCGGCTACCGCTCCATTTCTGCAACTGCTCTGGTCGTATCACGCGCAGGGGGCTATTTCCGCCCAGCCGGTAGAGGTCAATGGCAGGCTCTACTGGGGTTCATGGGATGGCCTGGAACACGCGATGGATATGCAAGGCCACCAGCTCTGGGCCACCAACCTCGGTACCACTACAGATGACGATTGTGATCCGCCGGAGGCCGGTGTGGCGGGAACGGCGACCGTCTCGCCCATGACCATCCAGGGGCAGCGCCTGCTGGCCCTCTTCGTCGGCGGCGGGAATGGCACCTTCTACGCGCTGAACGCGAGCAACGGACGAGTACTCTGGCAGACCGCGCTTGGCCAGCCACCAGATGCCTTTATCTGGAGTTCGCCCGTGCTGTACAGGGGCAGCATCTACGAAGGTCTTTCCTCTTTTGGCGATTGTCCTCTTGTCCAGGGCAAGCTGTTCCGGCTGGATGCCGCCACCGGAGAGATACAAAACGTCTTCAATACGGTTCCCGATGGCTGTATTGGCGGCAGCATCTGGGGTTCGCCGGTAATTGATACGCGGGCGAATACCGTCTATTTTACCACCGGTAATCCGAGTACGGAGCCTTGTCCGGCGGGGGAGCCGTTCGCGCCCGCCCTCGTCGAGCTGCGCGTGCCCGACCTCTCGCTTGTCAGCTTCTGGCAGGTGCCGCAGAGCCAGTGGTCGGATGATAGCGATTTTGGCTCAACGCCGACGCTCTTCACGGCGCACGTCAATGGGAAGATACAAAACATGGTGGGCGCGATCAACAAAAATGGTATCTTCTACGCTTTTGTGCGCGAGCAGCTTGGCAATGGACCCGTGTGGAGCGACCAGATAGCCACCTCGGAGGGCAGTATGTCGCCGGGCGCGTGGGATGGCAACACACTCTACATCGGTGGGACGAACACACAGATTCACGGTCAGGATTGTCCCGGCAGCCTGCGCGCCGTCGATCCGGCCACCGGCACGTATCGCTGGGAGCGCTGCCTGATGAACAACCGCGTGATGGGGCCGGTCACTGCCGTTTACGGCGTGGTTGTCGTGGGCGAGGGCCAGACGATCACCGTGCTGGATGCCGCGACGGGCAAAGCCCTCTTCGGCTATACCGATACACACAACGACTCCGCCTTCTGGTCAGCCGCGACCATCTCCCACGGCTTCATCACCGTCGGCAACATGGATGGCAACTTCTACGCCTTCGGCCTCGTCGTCCCATCGCATGGCAGGAAACCGTAAGAACATCATTGCATGTGCTGTTCCAGGATGTGGACCACATCGTCGGTGGAGAAGGGTTTGGGCATGACGGCGTCGACGTTGAGCGCGGAGGCTTCGGCGAGGTGGTCGAGGGCCGAGATGAGCACGAGCACGTGGCGGCGGCGTATCTGCGGCTCCGTATCGAGGGCCAGGCAGACCTCTTTGCCGCTCATGACCGGCATCAGCATGTCGAGAAAGACCAGGTACTGCTCCTCGCCCTGTAAGACTTCGAGGGCTTGCAGACCGTTGCGCGCTACTCGCACCGGGTAGCCCTCCAGGTCAAGGATGTCGACCATCATGTCGCGGATAATCGGATCGTCGTCTACAACCAGAATATTACGCGGTTTCAAGTTCTGCCTCGCTTGATTCATCCTGTGTACTCATTTCAGGGGCCTCGACCCGTGGAAGATAGAAGGTAAAGATGGAGCCTTCGCCGGAAATGCTCTGCTCCAGCCAGAGCCTGCCACCCATCGCCTCGATATAGCGGCGCGAGATGTAGAGGCCAAGACCGGAACCGCGTATTGGCGTCGTCAGCGTGCGCGGCAGACGGAAAAACTTCTCGAAGATTTTTTCCTGCTCATCCGGGTGGATACCGTCTCCTTGATCGCG
>DASTKE010000261.1:0-6738 GCA_035716105.1 Ktedonobacteraceae bacterium
AGGGTTTGCTTGCCGGTAAAGACACCGAGGGAGCGGTAGTGGCCCTCTTCCAGCACCAGTACTTCGACAGTGCGTGCCTCAGCATTGACAATCCAGTATTCTGGTACGCCGTATTGGGCGTAGGTATCCTGCTTCTCACGCCGGTCATATCCTGCCGTGCGAGGTGAGGCAACTTCAACCGCGAGGTCAGGAGGGCCATCGAGAAAGGTATCGTGCAGCTTCTGACGTTTGGCATTGAGAATGACAAGTACATCTGGCTGGAATATATCTTCAGGCGATAGCTGGACGTTAAATGGGGCTACGCGCACAATGCCAAGACCGGCCAGTTTTACGTAGGTACGCAGATAGGTAGCAATTTCAAGCACGGCGTCCTGGTGTGCTCCAGTAGGTGAAGGAGCCATATAAAGCACTCCATGTACAATTTCGTATTGATGCCCATCATCAGGAAGCGAGAGGTAGTCGGCATAGGTCCAATGCCCTTGTTTAGATGGGGAAATCCAATCAGCAGGAGTGACAACGGACGGGCGATCAGTCATTGTCATAGTAACCCTGCCTTTCATCTGAGGAAAAGAGTAGTTCTTATCGTTGTCCAATCAGGACTCTCATCTACTTACAAAGGTATCATACTTTTCGTCGTGTGCCAAGTCCTTAAGCCCGCTCTATATGAAACGTGACAGTAAGCTTATCGTTGGGATACAGCTGGGTATAGGTTTTTTGATAGATATCTCCTATCAGATAGTAGAGGTCAACGATACGCCGCTCTTGATTATCGTAGACTTCAAATATGTATTCGCCCTTCTCATCCTCCTTGAATACTGATGTGATCTTGAACTCTATCTCTATCATACTATCCTCTCCTGAAAAAATGTCTAAGACTATCCTTTTATAAGCTTTCTTACGAAGCACCCTAAAAATGGAACTGGTAGGGATGAATCCAGGTTCATTATTCCCCAGTGGGCGGCATTCTGGCGCTCATCAATCACGGCCCTACGTGTGTTTGCCAACGGCTATTTCACACGATCATAGAATGGGGCGCGCTTGCGTGCCGCGCCCCATTACGTTATAATCGGCGCATGATTATTCGTGCAATGGGGCATGGAAGAAAAGTGTGTAGATACCACAATGAGCGTGGTCGGATCCGCCGGGGGATGGAAAGGAATTGGACCACGCCATGCGTTTTGTAGAGCATAGCACGAATACCGACGACCCAGCGACCGCGACTGCTGATGACGTAACTGCCAGCGCTCGCGAGTTGTATGCCGGGCAAAATGGACACAACACATCTTCTGTCACTATCGCGGACATCTGGGAGGCTCATAAGCTGCTGAAGCCGCGCCTGCACCACACTCCCCTCACTCCTTCGCGCACGCTGCGCGAGCTGACGGGCGCGGACATTTATTTGAAGGCCGAGAATATGCAGCGCTCCGGCTCCTTTAAGGTGCGCGGTGCCAGCTTCAAACTCTCACGTTTGAGCGAGCAGGAATACCACCGGGGCGTGATTGCCGCCTCCGCAGGCAATCACGCGCAAGGCGTCGCCATTGCTGCCGCCCAGTACAACATCCCCTGCACCATCGTCATGCCGGAGACGGCCCCACTGGCGAAAGTCACAGCCACGCAGGGCTACGGGGCGAACGTCGTCCTGCACGGCTTCACCTACGACGATGCCTACGACTACTGCCTGCGCTTGCAGGAGGAGTCCGGCGCGACCTTCATTCACGCCTTCGACGATCCCGATATCATCGCGGGACAGGGAACGCTGGGTCTGGAAATGCTCAGCGACCTGCCCGATGCTGACGCCCTTGTCGTTCCCATCGGCGGTGGTGGCCTCATCGCGGGTATTGCTATCGCGGCCCGTGCGCTGCGCCCGAACATCACCATTATTGGAGTGCAGGCGGAAGGTGCCGCGTCCAGTCGCGCCTCGCTGGATGCCGGTGAGCTGCAGACGCTGCCAGCGATTATCACGATTGCCGACGGTATCGCTGTTAAGCGACCGGGTGCGCTAACCTTCTCGTTTATCTCGCAACTGGTCGATGACGTGGTGCTGGTCAATGACGAGGCTATTATCGGGGCCGTGCTGCTGCTGATGGAACGCTGCAAGATGCTGGTGGAGGGCGCGGGCGCGGCTGGCGTGGCGGCGCTGTTGAGCGGGACGGTTGCTCTGCATGACAAAAAGGTGCTGGTGCCGCTGACAGGCGGCAATATCGATATCAACCTGGTTGGACGCTTCATTGAACACGGCCTTGCCACCGCTGGCCGTTACTTCGTCATCCACACCAAACTGACCGACCGACCCGGCGAATTGATGCGCCTGCTGAACATCATCGCCGAGATGCGCATCAACGTGATCGACGTGCGCCACCAGCGTATATCCGGTCGTCTGCCCATCATGCAGCGTGAAGAGACGCTGACACTGGAAACGCGAGACCGCGCCCAGTGCGAGCAACTACTGCAACACCTGCGCAAAGCAGGGTATGTAGTGGAAGAGGCAGAACCAATATAAGGATGAATCATTCCAAATTGCTGAGGAGCTGGAAAAGTCTGGAAGGCCACCCCCTTGCGGGCTGTCATAGGGAGGTTTTTCGAGCGTGGTGGGGTCAGGTAGAGCCAGGGGTGGGGAGCTGGTGGATGGGTGGCCCCTTGCGGGTGGCCTTCCAGACTTTCATGGCGCGAGATAGGGAACACATTCTATCCCTGGGGGAGCAGAGGCAGCATTTTCTCTTTGAGTTGCTCGGTGATCTGTTCGATGGGGCGGCTGGCGTCGATGACCTGGAAGCCGTATTCGCTGGACATGGCGTCGAACTGGTCGAGCAGGCGCTTCTGATAGTTGACGAAGCTCTCGAAGAGGTCGGGGCCGAGCCGCATGTCCATGCCCGATTCCCAGTAGTCGAAGCCACCGTGTTGCAGAACACGCGGTATCAGGTCGTTGATGCTGATCTTCAGGTAGAAGGTAACGTCGGGTTTGAGCGCGAGGCCGTAGATCGAGCGAATCCAGTGCGGGTCGGTGTCGCGCACGGCGGCGCGGGCGATCAGGGAATAGATGTAGCGGTCGGTGAGGACGATGAATCCGGCGCGCAGGGCAGGGATGATCTGATTCTCGAAGCGGTCGACAAAGTCGGTGGCGTAGAACAGGTTCAGGGTGATCGGGCCGAGCGTGTGGCCCTCTTTGGCCTTCTTCAGACCAGGGCCAGCCAGCACCGAGCGCGTCATCTCGGTATCGATGACGGCGTAGCCGCTGCTCTCCAGCCAGGGACGCAGCCGGTTCAATTGTGTGGAGCGGCCTACACTATCAGTACCCTCGATGACGATGAGGCGACCAGGCAGGAGTTCTTCTCGCTTTTTGAGGTGAATGGCGTCGATGCCATAGAAGGAGAGATTGGTCATTGTTCGCTCCCCCCATGCCCTTCAGCCTGCGAGGGTCGCATTTCCCGTGCCAGACCTGCCCAGGCCGACTCTTGCGCCGAAGAGCGCAGGCGACGCACGCCGCGCAGGTAGGGCCGGATGATGTGGCGCATCCGCCTCTGCTGCTCAGGAATGGGCAGCGTGGCATCCATTGCCGTCAGGCCGAACTCGTCCACCATTGCTTCGTATTCATTCACGATACGCTCCTGGAACAGCTTGAAACTTTCCATCGGGTCGCTGCTCAGTCCGAGGTCCAGCCCGGCCTCGTAGTATTTTAGTTCGGCGCGACCGGTGAGGATGCGATTGAGCGAGACTTCGAGGGGGACACGATAATAGAATGCGACGGTTGGTTTAACGGCGAACTGGTAGAGTTCGCGCACCCACTGGCGATCCACGTTGCGGGCGACATCGCGAGCAAAGGCCGTGTAGATATAGCGGTCAGCCAGCACGATAGCCCCGGCCTTGAGCGGCGGAATGATATCATGCTCCGTGCGGTCGGCAAAGTCGGTGGCGTGAATCAGGCTGAACGTGGTAGGTGTGAGCAACTGTTTCTTCTTGCCCTTGCTGGTCGTCTGTTTGACCAGTGGCGAGGAATTCCACTCGCTGAAGAAGACGGGATAGCCTTCGCTAATCAGCCACTGGCGAAGGAGGGCAATCTGCGTGCTTTTCCCGGAACCATCAACCCCCTCGACAATGAAGAGGCGTCCCGGATATTGGTGCAATCCATATGTCTCCATGAAGAGATCCTTCTCCCTGGTCGCATTACCTGGAAACTGTTGCATCGATTATGCGGTAATCTAGCGTCCCCTGTCAAGAGGAATTGTGCATGTCTTGCGGTGGGCCAAAGGGCGGAGCTTGCCTCCGCCCTTTGGCCCCAACCGGCATCACCACATGCTTTCTCATGCCAGACTGTAATGTGCTATAATAACTCTTACACAGAGAATGCTAGAATACCAGCTACTGCAAAAAAGGAAGTGTCAGTCATCGGCCAGATTTTACATGTCAACATCCCAACGCCGCAGGGACATTTAGAGGGTATTTTGAAGCCGGAGGAGCAGGGTGTCACCCCTGTCTATGCCGGTCTGGTATGCCATCCACACCCACTCTATGGCGGCACTATGGATAATAAGGTAGTGTTTAAGGTGGCGCAGGTTATGCAGCTTGTGGGTATGCCCGCGCTGCGCTTCAATTTTCGGGGCGTTGGTCACAGCACCGGCTCGTATGACGAGGGGCGCGGGGAGATGGACGATGTGCGCTACGCGCTGGACTTTCTGAGCCGCCGCTATCCGGGCCTGCCGGTCGTGCTGGCCGGTTTCTCCTTCGGCTCCTGGGTTGGACTGCGCGTAGCTGCCGCAGATGATCGCGTGCAGGCCATGATCGGCCTCGGCGTCCCGGCGCGCTCGTTCAACGGCGATACGCTGTCAGGAAGCCACAAGCCCAAACTCATCATTCAGGGTACCGAGGACGAACTGGCCCCCTATGCTCTAACCGAGAAGTGGTTTGAGCAGGTACCGGCACCGAAAAGCCTGGTTGCGATCCCTGGTGCCGATCACTTCTTCCAGAATCGTCTCGAAGAAGTCCAGGCCATCATCGCCAACTTTATCCAGACTCTCTAAAGTAAAAAGCGTCTATGTGCTCGCTCTTTACCCGGAACCCTGTTTGCTATCGTCATGATGTATGAAACGGTTTTGAGAATAATGGCGTAATTGCGTTGGGTGCTTGAAAGATCAGACGTGTTTTCCAACAACAGATGAGAAAGGAAGAGCCATGCCTTCGATAGCAGAACGGGTAGCAGACACTATCAAACAGAACATCGAGCCGCCGCCGCGCTGGCGCTGGTACCATGGAGTCATATTCTATGTTGTTGTCCAGGCGCTGACCTTCGGGCTTTCGGGCTTGACGAGTGCCATCCGAGGGAATACGGGTCAGAACTGGCGCGAGGATATCTTCGGCAATGTCAACTACTTCCGGCACCTCAAACAAGCGGTGGTAACACCCCCTTCATGGGCCTTCGCGCCCGCCTGGACCATCAATAACATGTTGACGATCTGGGGCAATCTTCAGGTGCTCAATAAGCCGGAGGGAACGCCGGGGCGGAAGACGTTCCTGGCGCTGCAAGCGGCTTCCTGGGTTGACTACGTGCTTTTCAACGCCGCCTACTTCAGCTTGCGCTCGCCTATCAACGCCTTTGTCCTGACTATCACCATGTTCCTGTTGACCATCGCCAGTGGCGCGGTGGCGCTCTTCCGACTGAAAGATACGAAGGTGGCACTCTCGCTGGCCACGCTGTTCATCTGGCTCATCATCGCCAGCGCCGCCGCGACCTTCCAGGTACTCTGGAACAAAGACGACCTCTACAATATCGGGCCATTCGCTGAGCCGCTTCCGGCGCTGGAGAAACAGGCTTCGTGATGATAGAGCCACTGCCGATAATTTTCTGAAAGGATTATCGGCAGTGGCTCTATCATCATCAATAGTCGGAAAACATCGGGTGGATATGTAACCTGTCTTCGCGTTATTGAAGAGTATTCCCAAATCCTCAAAAGTAGGGTACAATCTGCACAGAAATAGCCACGTGTTGCAAGGCCGTTTCTCCCTTCATGGCGGTTTTCAATGATAGTTAGACCAGCCGCTTTAATCTTATTGGCTAATAGTTTGTACAGTTGCTGAGGCGTAGTATAAAATAGTGGTATGCAAAATCAAGCAGGTGTAACTAACAGAGAAGTTATTGAGCTTCTAGTACAGACAGCAATAGAAACCTACGCTCAGGGCTTCCAGACAAGACATGAGCAAGAGTATGATGATCCCGACGGCACCATAAATATGAAAATTCATAACGTCTTTATTGCTGCCCTTGGTCCTGAAATTCAATACTATAATGCTCTTGTAAGGTCTCTCGACAGTTCTTTAGGAAATATGCTAGAGAGCCTGGCTATGAATATTGCTAAGCTCAATTTTGAAGTTAGAAATTCTGTCGAGGGGCCGTTAACTATAGAACAAACACAGCAAATTGCCGAACTGTTGGAAAGGTACAAAAGGCATGATAAAAGGCCCGAAATAGCTGACTATCAATTTTTGAGAGCAAAGCCAAAGGCAGAGGGATTGCAGCATAAGAGACATGATAGTGATTACTACCTTATCCATAAAGAGACAGGAGTTAACTGTCTGATTGAGTTAAAGATTGGTGGAGACCTGGATAACAAAAAAGCACGCTCAGAGAAAGAGGCAATATTGGAGCAATTTGCCATTCTTTCCAACTTACTTCCAGAAGCGACTCCAATTGAGGTTTATTTTGCTACAGCTTACAATAGATTTGGTGAGGGTAAACCCTGGCAGCAA
>DASTKE010000262.1:0-6996 GCA_035716105.1 Ktedonobacteraceae bacterium
GCTGGTGAAATCGAGGCCGAAGATACGCATGACTAGAGTTGGGCCATGACGTTTTTGCTGATGGTGCGCAGGGTGGCAAAGACGCCCTTCCCATCGCAAGCAATCGCCTCGAAGTGGGGGACGCGGCGGCGATTGAGGTAGCGATCCAGCACGGGGACGGGCAGCGCGGATGGCATGTCGCGCTTATTCCACTGAATCACGTAGGGGAAGATGCTCATATCTTTGCCGAGGCGGCGCATGTTGATCTCCATTTCGGAAATGCTCTGGATGTTCTCCTCGAACTTCTCTGCCTGCGAATCCACTACGAAAACGATACCGTCCGCGCCATTGAGCACGGCCAGGCGCGTGCGCTCGTAGAGGGTCTGACCGGGGACGGTGTACAGGTGAAAGCGGGTGCGGAAGCCATGCACAGTTCCCAGATCGAGCGGCAAAAAGTCAAAAAAGAGCGTGCGTTCCGTCTCGGTGGCAATGGAGAGCAGTTCTCCACGAGCCTGCGGGGCGATACTCTTAAACACGTACTGTAGATTTGTTGTCTTGCCACAATAGCCAATGCCGTAGTAGACGATCTTACAGTGAATTTCGCGTGCAGCAATATTTATGAGCGCCATGCACCAGAACCTTCAGTCGCGGAAAAGTAGATCGATGGTATCTTCGACGGAGGAGCGGAACTGCACATTGATGACGGAGGATTTCGTGCGGGCCGTATCCGCTCGCACGCGCTCCAGAATGCGCCCCATCTCGTCCGCAGCCTTTTTCGAGAGCACTTTGACCAGCCCGATATGCGTCAACTTATCGAAGACGATTACCAGCAGCCACTGCTCTTCGACCATAGTGGTATAGATATTTTCATGCACGCCCTGCTGGAAGATCGTGCGAAAATCCTTCTCGCCAAGCAGTTCCGCCACGTGACGCGAAGAGGAGAACGCGCCGGCCAGCAACGCGCCCAGCGTCGTCGCGTTGCGGCGCACGCCATTCCCTAGATTAGTAATCACCTGCCCACTTTTGTCAATCAGCATGACAGAAGTAGCGTTGGTATCATTCATCAATTTATTCAAAGAGGTGGTGATAATAGCAAGTTCGCGATCTGAAATAACCAGGTTTGTCAGTTGTTCCATGTACCCCGCTGCCTCCGTGTACACGCTTGCAAGTTGTTTTCTGTATCTACAGCTATTCGTCGCTACGCAATATCAAGAGCTTCAAGAATTTCATTCCGGCTCGCCTTCACCATGTGGCGAATACGAGCGATATTCGAGGCATTTTCAGAAAGAGTGACCATGAGGGCGAAATCGCCCAGTGGATCGACGCTCACCAGGCCATTTTCAAATTCCATCAGCACACCGACCACGTTGCCCCGCGCTATCTCCTGTCCCAGCGCCTCCGCAGTATTCAGCCCGGTCGACATGATGGCCCCAACCGCCTCCATATCGTCTTTGCCATCACGAGTCAGCCCCTCAATCAACAGGCCGTCGCGCCCCACCAGAATCGCCTGTCTCACCCCCGGCACGGCCAGAAAACGACTCAATGTCTGCTTCAGATCAACCATAATTTCCTCATTCTCCCTCGCACGTGAAGGGTTCTTCGCATCAGGGCCAGATAGAAAGACTAGACGATAACCCTTGCTATTTTAACCCATCGAATGCACAAGGCGCAAATAGTATGGGACATCTTGGCTAATCGGTCAAACACGCACCCTCGATATTCCGCGCTCTACAAGAAAAAACGTTGGAGAGAGAGAATTATGCTAACAAGTTCAGACCAGGAGGCTAAAGATAGCGGAGCTTCTTATCGCAGTCTTTCCTTCCTGTATCCAGGTACCAGTTTTTTTACTTTCCGACTTCCAAAAACCGCAGCGCCGCCACCACATACGCCTTAGCGGCAAGGAGCACTTCATCGACGCGCACAAATTCGTCGGGCATGTGGGCGATGCGGACGTTGCCGGGGCCGAAGAGGAGGGTTGGGATGCGGCCCTGGTTGACGAGCAGGCGCAGGTCGGAGCCGTAGGGCGCACCCTCGAGCTGGGGGGCATGACCGATGAGGTCGAGCAGGGTTTGGCGGCAGAGGTCGACGAGGGGGGAGTCGAGGGGGGTTTCGCCGGAGTCGAATTGACCACCGCTCCATTCTATTGCGAGTGGGTGGTCGCGCAGCCAGGGGTCGGTTTCGGCGAGGTTCGCCAGGGTTTGCTCGAATTGCTGGCGCACTGCCGCGCTGGATTCGCCCATCGCGACGCCGATACGCCCCTCGAAGGTCAGTTCCTCCGGTACGGATGACGACCAGTTGCCCGCCTGCACGCGTCCGATACTGAGCGGGTAGGGCAGTTCCAGCTGGCCGAGCAGGGGATGCTCCACCTCGCTGTTGCGCTCCCGCTCCAATTGCAGCAGGGCGCGGTGAATGTCCAGGTACTTCTCGATGGCGCTCACCCCCTCGAGGCGCACGCAGGCGTGGGCAGACTTGCCGGATACGCGCACGGTGAAGGTGAGCGCACCCGCTTGCGCCGGTATCAGGTTGAGGGATGTTGGCTCGCATACGATGGCGGCATCGCCCGTGTAGCCGCGCTGCAACGTCGCGAAGGTGCCGAGTCCGCCATCCTCCTCGCCGATCACGCTCTCGATGAGCAGCGAGCCAGCCAGCGGCACGCCTGAGTCCTTGATGGCTTTGAGCGCGTAGAGAGCGGCCATTAAGCCGCCCTTCATGTCGCAGGCACCGCGCCCGTAAATGCGGCCATCCTCAAGTTCCGCGCCCAAGGGGGAATGCTGCCAGTTGGCAGGGTCGCCAACCGGCACCACGTCGATATGCCCGTTAAAGATCAGGCGTTTGCCGGTCTCACGGGGCAGGTCGGATGAGCCATGCCACGCGCCGACCAGGCCAAGCGCCTCGGAACCGTTGCGATCCACCTCCATGCCGGGAAACCGCGGGTGCCGCTGCATTTCCGCGACATCGATGGGCCACAGATCGACCTCCAGCCCAAGCTGCTGCATATGCTGCCCTAGCCAGCGCTGTGCCGCCGCCTCCTGGCCCGTCACACTTGGTATACGCAGCAACTCGCGCAAGGCCGCAATCAACCCCTGCTCATCAAGCGCGTCCAGAGCGACCTGCTCTCGTTCGGTTCGCGGCATGGCTTCCATTCCTATCTCACTTCATCGATATTATCTGAAGACAGAACATTCTCAGCATTGGATATAATTTTAAAGCGTGGGGTGTGTCCAACTCGCCACACATAAACCTTTACACCGAAGAAATCTAGCACTTCTCGTTTCTCCCGATAAGAAAACGAGTCATCGAGGTCCTCCAATTTTTGTCGATAGACTGCAATAGCTTTCTGTTTCTCTCGATATAAAAGATCGATACGCTGCAACTCCTTTTGCTCATTGAGCAAGCCAATTTTTTCCCTCTCTAATTGAGCCAGAAGTTTACCAAATGTCGCCACAACCTCTTCGCTCTGAGCGTACTGTCCCATTTTTACGAGGCTCTGGACTTCTTTCTCAATTTCCTGCAATCGTCTCTCAACAGGTAAAATTTCCCCTTCTGCTGGATTTTTACCCGTTATCTCATCAAATTTTTGTGCGATCATGTTCGGGTTCGTAATAATTTCGACAACATGTTGCCATACTGCGCTATCAAGTTTATGGGTGGCAATGGTAAAGCCCTCGCACTCACCGCGCTCTCTGTCTCCTGTACTCTTGCAACGATAGTTAATTTTACCATTTGATTTGTGCGTGACCACACCGTTCCGATTACAATAGCCACAAACGACAAACCCACTGCGTAGAAGTGTATCTTCTCGATTCGTGTTATTGAGTGCCAATTTCATTTTATTTTCTTGCAATTTTATCTGAACAGCTTCAAATGTTGCAAGGTCAACAAGGGCAGGAATCACTCCTTCTGGCAGGTGTATTTGATCTTCTTCCGCCCGATAGCTTGTTAACCGATGGCCGTTTACTCGTTCCTGGCGCGTTCGGTACACTAACGCTTTCCCTATATAGCAAGGGCTTGATAAAATTCGGTGAACAGTTGAGTGCAACCATACACCCTTAAACTTGCGCGTGCCAATATTCCCTCTGGTTGGTACACCTTCCCGGGTAAGCGTTGCCGCGATAGAGTGAATGCTGAAACCCTCAAGCGCCATTGCATAGATGCGAAGGACTACTCCAGCTTCCTGGGGATTGATAACAAAAGCCGTTCTATCCTGGTTCCACATATACCCGTAACGTGGGACACCTCCACCAAGAAGCTTACCGTTTCTCGCTCGCTTGCGTTTTCCGTCGTCAGAGCGTTGTAGCATTTTCTCTCGCTCAGCCTCGGCCACAAACGCGAACGCATTACGCATAAACTGTCCTGCCGGGGTTGAGTCGAACTGCTCTTTCGCACACTCTATACGAACGTTATAATGCTGCATCTCTTCAAAGAGCACGCTTAAATGTATCTGATTGCGTGAAAGTCTATCAATAGTATTAAAAAGAACTCCATTGATCTCGCCCTCTTTGTACATTTTTCGTAAATTGCTCAGTTCTAGCCGCTCCCTATAGAGAGAGCCCGTAAATACTTCACGAAAAATTTTCAAGACAACATATCCGTTTGCCTGTGCTAATGCAAGACAGTTTTCGACCTGGGTATCAAGACTTGTACCCTCTTCCTCTTGTATATCCGTACTCACCCTGGTATAGATAGCAACCTTTATAACTGGCCGGTCTGTCGCTTCAATATCTTCATATATCCCAGTCATACCTCTATCTCCTTGCCTGCCCACTCAATACTCCTGTACATACTCTCGCCAGAGAGAAGAACAAGCCTCTCTGAATCCAAGCGTTATTTTTTCTTTTCCTCTTGTGGCGGGTTTTTGGAATCAATTGATATGCGGGGTATTCGGTACTCGCGGCCAAATCGTTTTACACCAGTTATCTTACCAAGCCTACACCATCGACGTACCGTTTCCTCATCTACCCCTAAAATACGTGCAACTTCTCGAACAGTATAATACTGCGGTTCTTGTGCCATACAGCTTCACCCCCGGCGTTGTATCAATTTACACAACAATATCATATTCTTTACTACATAGTCAATGATAATAAGACATAAGAGGCAATAAAAAGGCAAAAAATAAAAAAAGCTTATCCAATATCTCTTAATGGATATCAGAGATATTGGATAAGCTTCATGTCTTTCAACTTGCTCTAATAGCTCAGCCCTCCCATTCGACCGGGATAATTTGGTTGTGTTCTGGTTTGTATTACATCGTGTGGATGGCTCTCACGCAGGCCAGCGTTGGTGATACGCACGAATTGTGTATGTTGCTGCATGTCGGGAATGGTGGCCGCGCCCGCGTAGCCCATTGATTGGCGCAAACCACCCACCAGTTGATGCACCAGCGGCCCCAACATACCCTTGTACGGCACACGCGCCTCGATGCCTTCGGCGATCAGTTGGGACTCGTCTTTCGTGTTTTCCTGGAAGTAGCGATCCTTGCTGTAGCTGCGCTGCTTCATGGCGGCAATCGAACCCATGCCACGATAGTCCTTGAAGCGCTCTCCGTGCGAGATGATCAGTTCACCGGGGCTTTCGTCAACACCCGAGAAGAGGCTGCCCAGCATGACCGTGTCGGCCCCGGCGGCAATGGCTTTGGCGATATCGCCAGAGTATTGAATGCCGCCGTCGGCAATGATGGGTACGCCGTGAGCGCGAGCGACCTGCGCGCATTCATAAACGGCGGTGATCTGCGGCACACCGACACCAGCGATGACCCGCGTTGTGCAAATGGAACCGGCCCCGATGCCGACCTTCACGGCATCCACGCCTGCCTCGATCAGCGCCTCCGTTGCCTCTGCCGTGACGACATTCCCGGCAACCAGTTGTACTTGCTTGCCAAACAGGTCTTTGACGTGCGCTACCGTCTCGATCACCATACGCGAGTGGGCGTGTGAGGTATCGACAACCAGCACGTCTACACCCTCCTCGACCAATGCCCCGCAGCGGTTGCCGGTATCTGGCCCCACACCAACGGCAGCACCAACGCGCAGGCGTCCGTACTCATCTTTGGCCGCGCCCGGATAGAGGATTTTCTTCTGGATATCCTTGATGGTAATCAAGCCTTTGAGCATTCCGTGCTCGTCCACTACTGGCAGCTTCTCGATCTTGTAGCGGCGCAGGCTCTCGTGCGCCTCCTCCAGCGTTGTCCCGACCGGCACCGTCACCAGGTGATCTCGCGTCATCAGTTCAGAGATGGGACGATCAAGATTGATTTCAAAGCGGATATCACGGTTGGTCAGAATGCCGACCAGTCTGCCATGCCCGGTGACGGGAATGCCGGAGATGTGGAAGCGTTCCATGGCGGTCAGCGCCTCGCGCAGCAGTGCGTCGGGTGCCAGCGTGATCGGGTCGGTAATCATGCCAGACTCGGAGCGCTTCACCTTATCGACTTCTTGCGCCTGATCTTCGATGGATAGATTGCGATGAATGATGCCGATGCCGCCCTCGCGAGCCAGCGCAACCGCGAGCCGGGCTTCTGTCACCGTGTCCATCGCGGCGCTCACGAGCGGGATATTGAGGTTGATTGTACGAGTGAAACGGGTCTGCGTGGAAACATCACGAGGCAAAACCGACGAAGCGGCGGGAATAATCAGTACATCATCAAAGGTGAGTCCTTCCCCGGCAAATTTGTTCTCAAATGAGCCAGGGGTACGTGCCAGAGACATAATGGCGGCGTCCTCCTTAAGAAAATGCCCGGCGACACCCTCGTGTGAGCCGGGCTATGCATCATTTCGCTATGGTGACGGGCTACAATGCTGCCTATTCAGAAAACAAGGTACAATGATACAAGCTGGAATATTTCCACCAGTGTAGCACCTGAGCCTGGCAACCGTCAAATTCATTTCCATCACGAGGTGTGATGCACTTTTTGCAAAGGGACTCCGAAGCCACCCGCAAGGGGCCTCCCACCGCCACTCCCCACCCCTGGCTCTACCGCACCCATCGGGGAACAGTAGAGCCAGGGGTGGGGCGCGG
>DASTKE010000263.1:0-2648 GCA_035716105.1 Ktedonobacteraceae bacterium
GCGCCACACCGACAACCGCTTGCGCCAGGCAGCGTACGTCACTCACTGCCCTCCTTCCAGACCCACCGATAGGGGAGCTTCTTCTTTTGTGGTTGACTCCTGAGCGTCTGGTTGTGCAGCTTCCTGTTCTTCCGCCTGCTCACTGACCTCCGTAGCCTGCTCAGCCTGCGATTGCTGCGCTGCGCGCACCTGCTGGCGACCATCCCCACTCAGGTAAGCCACCACGACACAGAGCAATTCGGCCAGCGTCGAGACAAAGCGCGACAGGATGGCGATGATAGCAGCCAGACCGACAGGCAGCGGGAAGGCCAGCGCAAAGAGCGCGACAATCGCGCCCTCACGAAATACCAGTCCGCTCGGCGTGATGAAGGCTACGAAGCCGATATCCCAGGCGATAGCGTAGATGCCGATGCAGATGGGCAACAGTGCCAGAGGTGCCGCAGGCCAGAGCGCCAGCAGCAGCACGTAGAAAGCCGTGCCAGCCACCAGCCAGCTTGCGCACCATGCCAGTGTCACCAGCAGGATATCGCTGTAGCGCAAGGTCAAGGCGATGGGCTGGCGCTTCAACAGGCGCAAGGCGAAATTCAGCAGCCCATTGAGCACGGGCGGGTAGAGAATTACCAGCAAGGCAAGGATGGTGCCAACGCCAATGATCAGCACCAGCGAACCGTGCAGCAGCGAGCCAACCGCGCCGATGTCGCGCCAGAAAAGCACGCTGGCGGCAAAGATCAGTACGGCTGCCGCCAGTTTCGTAATCAGCTCAACCGTCATGCTGGCAAAGGCCACGGGCCGCGAGACGCCGTACTTGCTCGTCCAGAGTACGCGAGTCAGCACGTGCCAGACGTTGCCGGGGATGTAGCGCACAAACTCCGAGGCCAGGTAGATACGCAGCGTGATGCGCAGGTTCAGGCGGTGGCCCAGGCGAATCAGCACCGCCCGCCAGATCAGGCCGTAAGACAGTTCTTGCAGTACAAAGCCCAGGAAGGCCAGCCCAAGCAGCCAGGGATCCCAATGAAAGGTATGCGCCGTCAAATCGTGCCAGACGCTCATAATATATCTCAGAAACAGCGCCAGCACGACAATGGGCAGGCCAATCTGAAGCACCCGCTTGCCAATCTTTACCAGTGTGCTCCTCTGCATCAGTCAAGTTCCTGTCGAATACTATACTCTTCTCCCGGCTGGAAGGCGTAATGGCGTATCATCTCGCTTTGCAGGCCCGTCAGGATAAACTGGACGCCGAAGATCATCAGCAAGATACCCACGAAGAGCAGGGGCTGATTGTGAATAGGCTCGTGGATAAAGAAGAGGCTACGCACCACGACGAAGATATCCACGAACACACCCAGCAAGAATGTCCAGAAGCCCAGTGGACCAAAGAGTCGCAGCGGTGTGCGCAGGAACGTGGTGAGGAACAGCACGTTCAGCAGGTCGATCAATCCACGCGCAAAACGCTTCGCGCCAAATTTCGAGACGCCATACTTGCGGGGATGATGTCGCACCTTGACCTCTGTCACACGAAAGCCGCGCCAGTTGGCCATGACGGGGACGAAGCGGTGAAATTCGCCATACAGCTTCAGGTTGCTGTCCTCGATCACCTCGCGCCGGTAGGCTTTGAAGCCATTGTTGATATCGTGCAGGTGGACACCCGTCAGTTTGCTGACCATGCCGTTGAAAACACGCGACGGAAAGGTCTTCGAGATGGGGTCAAGACGCGGGAATTTCCAACCGGAGACCAGGTCGTAGCCCTCGTCCAGTTTCGCCAGAAAATTAGGAATCTCTTCGGGATCGTCCTGCAAATCACCGTCCATCGTAAAGATGACCTCGCCCCGGCAGCGACTGAAACCGGCCACCAGCGCAGGCGTCTTGCCGAAATTGCGGCGGAAGCGAATCACACGCACCACGCCCGGATGCTCATCGTGCAGTTTTTTGATTTCCGCAAAGGTTTTATCGGTACTGCCGTCATCCACGAAGATAATTTCATAACTCTGGCCTAGCTCGTCAAGCTGCGTTGTCAGTTTCTCATACAGCGGAGCAATATTCTGCTCTTCATTCATAACCGGGATAACGAATGATATAGCAACTTCTTGTGGCTCTCGTTCAGATAAAAGTGATTCAGGTTCGACAACACGTGTCGGTATTTGTGTTTGCTGCATATCCAGGTTCTCCACTCACGGCCTGCGACTGCGGGAATGCACCATGCTCTCCATGCTTCCAATGTTTCCCACATTCACAGTTTTTCACTGCCGCCCATTATAGCATAACGCTCTCAAAAATCGGTCATACAAGGCAGTCGAATGGTACCTTTGCCCATTCCTCTCTGTAATAGAACGCACAAGCAACACAAAGAGACACGAATTTACAAAAACGTGAGACTTTTTTGAAGATTCATGGATAGACGAAGCGGTCGAAGGTTGTCTGCGACCGCTTCGTCTATCCATGAATCTTCAAAAATTAGCGAAGTTGCAGGAAAAGATCAGGGCGATCAGTGGTGATGGAGTCGACCCCGGCGGCAGCGAAACGCTGCATAGCGGCAAGCGTGTTGACCGTCCAGACACCCAGTTTGAAGCCATTTTCGTGCGCGGAGTCGAGCAGGGCAGCGTTGAACAGTTCGCAGTCCAGGTCGATCCATTCGCAGCCTAGAAATTGCA
>DASTKE010000264.1:0-2980 GCA_035716105.1 Ktedonobacteraceae bacterium
GCATTGTCATGGCGCAGCCAGCACGAGGAGGACGATCTGACGGAAACAATGGCCTTTCTTCGTGAAGCGCTCGCGGAGGCGCTGCAAGTGTGTCGGCAGGATGGTTGATAGAGAGAAAGAGAGATAAATGCATGTCATCAAAGCGAACAACCTATACTCAAGCTCGTGAAACCCTGCTTGAGCGCATTACCGAAGAACTGAAGCGTGATGAGCGCTTTGTGGCGGCGTGGCTGGCGGGCAGCTTTGGCCGGGGAGAGCAGCGCTGGCACAGCGACCTGGACCTGCACGTGGTGGTCGCCGACGCTTACAGCGAGTCGCTCTGTGCTATGCCGTGGCCGCACGGGGCAAGGACAACGGATGAGCGGCTCGCCCTGTTCAAGCAGTTTGGCACACCTGGCATTATCTTCGAGGCGCACGGCAACAACCTGCTCGGAGGAACGTTCACCCACGTTGTCTACCAGGAGTCGGCGCAAAACGTCGATTGGATGCTCATTCCACAGGCGAATGCCTACCAGGAGCGTCCATCCCTCGTGCTCTTTGACAAGGTTGGCATTCCCGAACCACCACCGGCTCAGCCTGAGAGCCAGGAGGAACTGGTAGTACATGCATCCGACAATATCGGTTCTTTCTGGATGATCGCCGATGAGTCTGTTAAGGACTTGCTTGATGGAAATCTTGTGAATTTTCATATGCTGTTGCTCTGGATTGAGGAGAACATTCGAGAGGTGCGGGCCGCGCTGGGAGGCGAACGCGCTCCTTATGTTGGTCATTCAGACCTGCCCGTGTGTGCGACGCAGCAGGAGCAGGTCGCCATTCTGCGCCGCCTCTGCGACGAGATGGAGGAACTCATGCCGCAGGTGGCCGCGCTGGGAGGCTACCTGCCCTCCTCGCCTCGCACGCTGGTAGAGAAGAGGCTGTCCCTGCTTGAATGAGCAGAACCGGTGATCCGGATATACCTGTTTCTTCTGTACATTCGCGCCTGCGGTGCTCAGCAGAAGGAATAGAGGGTGTTTTCGTGGCTTCGCCCACGAAAACACCCTCTATTCCTTCCTGGTAAATGCCCTACGAAGGGAGCGAATTTTGCCCTCTGAGCGGGCAGTTTGCCCCCAATCATGAGCAGCACAGACATTGGTAGCAGATCAAGCCGCTCCACAAGCGAACATTTGCCCACCATTTTTGTCAATTCAGCACGGGAGAAGACAAGCAAATTGAAGACGCCATAGCTCCTGCAATCCTTGCGGGAGAGGGCTATTTTGTAGTAGTATAGACGTATGACTATGAACAGAAATGAAATCTCCGGTGGTGTTGTCCACGAATTGCCAGAGGACTTACGGAAAACCCTCGCTTCTGACGCGGAGGCGCTAGCGGCGTGGGAGGATCTGACGCCTCTTGCACGCAATGAATGGATCTGCTGGGCGATCTCCGTGAAACAACCAGCAACCAGAAGGCAGCATGTTGAACGGGTGCGCACGGAACTCAAAGAGGGCATACGCCGACCTTGCTGTTGGTATGGCTGTATTCACCGTACGGATAAGGCCGTCAGCCCTTCAGTGCAATATGTGCTCAATAAACGATCTAAAAAGTCATCATAAATGATGGCTTTCCTAGAATGAGGGGAATGAGGGCTAATTTGCTTTTGACTTGTTCAGCCCCACAGCTTCCAGAATGAGCGCCTTTAACGCGGCATCATTGATGGTATCACCTTCGTGAAAGTCGATAGCACGAACCGTCTTGCTATCCAGGCGCGTGTTAAAGAGCTTTTGCGGATCTTTCATCTGAGCGCCCTTGGGGAATGTCAACCTGACGGCGTTCTTGAGGGTATCGCAAAAGCAGAGTATTCCATCATGAGACCACACGGGGACTCCCTCGGGCCTTGAGGGCTTTTTCCACTTCACTTCTTCAACTAAGGCAGGGTCAGCTTGCTTGATCAAAGCGCGCAGCCGTGACAACATCTCACCCCGCCAATCATCATACTTTTTGAGTATGGCATCTATCTGCTGAGCAGCAGGCTTGTTTTCCATATGAATCTCTTTCTATTATGGGTGCTACAACATTATATCATTGCCATCTTTCCTTGTGGTTTGAAAAGGACATTTACCGCTTCTGCTGAGCGCCGCAGGCGCGACTGGTAAATAGCCCTACATCCTTATGGCAGGTTGTTGAAGAGCGGGTAGCCGGAGAGGTAGTCGAGTTCCACCAGTTGGGTGCGCGGCACTCTTCTCGTAATCGCCTCGCGAATCGGGGAGATTCTGGTTGGGATGGAGAAACCGGGCAGCCAGTTGTCGTGATGGCCCAGGATGACACACCTCGGTCGCAGCAGATCGACTTCCTGGGCCACGAACTCGGCCAGCGTTCCCTGAATAGGCTCTCCGTCGATGGTGCCGCGACCAGCGGCGGCTAGAATGGCGACATCGGGCCGCAGGTTGTGGAGAATGCTTGTCCAGTGTCCGCTCGTATCCTGATACAGCAAGGAGCCTTCCGGCGTCTCGAACAGGTACACGAAGCTTCCACCATCGCCGCGTACTCCCTGCTGGCGGGTGCTTAGATGTGCCAGCGTCTCCGGCCCCAGGCTCAACAGCCAGTTCGTCATCTCCTGCATTCGTGCCATCCGTCCCTGATATGTCACCCACAGGTCGCCCAGGCAGACCTCATCGGGCTGGTGCATGCCACCCTGCGGAGTCCACACACAGGAATGCAGGCTGGGATAGACGGAGACCGTCACCTCTGGTGAGAGGCGGACGCGCTCCCCACCGGCCACGGCTATCATCTGCGAAAGAGGCACTCCCTCCTGTTCCATGATTCTCACCGTCTCATGCGAACCGATAATGGTGGCTCCGGTTCGCTTCGCGATGCGTTCGGCTCCCCAGAGATGGTCGAAGTGGGAGTGTCCAACCACAATCCAATCGGCCCTCTCAATGTCATCTGCCCGCAAACCCGTGCCGGGAGCCGAGGGAACGCGGTCGATATAGGCGTCAAGGAA
>DASTKE010000265.1:0-2776 GCA_035716105.1 Ktedonobacteraceae bacterium
CGGGTTTCTTGTCCAGGTGAACGATGTCGCTGGTGTATTGCGCTCCCTGGTAGCGCGTGTAGAGCGCGTAGCCGGTGCTGGCATCGGTGGCGAGATTGGCGAACGAGAACGCGCCGTGCGCGTCCGTTTTCACCGCCTTCAGGTCTTTTGCCGTATCGCCCTGCGTCATTTGCAGCGTCACGCTCTGTCCCGCCAGCGCCGCGTTATGATTCGTGCCATCCAGCAATTGCCCGGAAATGCGCCCATTGCTCGCCGCGAATGCCCCCGGCGAAAATGTAAAACAGAGAAGCGCGATGAAACATGGCAACATAACAAAGCGCATGAGGCCCGGCAAGGGCCGCAGGGTACCCGCAAGGGGTACCCCTACTATACTACGGGGTAGGTGCGAAGCCGTAGTATAGTAGGGGTACCCCTTGCGGGTACCCTGCGGGCATATGCCATGTATCATCATGCTTCTCTCTTTTTTAAGTGGTCTGCTCATGCTCTTCCTTCAATTGGCGCAACTGCTCTTCAATCACCTCGTCAAGCTCCTGTTCGCGGTCGTAACGCGCTTTGAGTTCGCGCAGGGCACGACGCATATAGCGCTCGCGCAGAGTGCGATAATCGTCTTCTGCGATGTTGCCAAGCTGGTAATCAAGCTCAATTTCGTGCAGCGCCGACCGGGCCGCCAACTCCCGCTCCGTCTGCCCTGTTGAGGCTGTGGCTTCAGGCGAAAAGGATGCGGTGTTATGAGAGAAGGGCGGAGGGCTGCCTTCATCATTCCCCGAATGCGGCTCGCTCACGCCCCTACGAACTACGGGCAGGTGTACATCCTTCGTATTTGGCGTTCGCTTATAAAGCGGTTGGAGCACGAAGGCGAGCGCGAGTAGCCCAAGCACTACTGAGATCACTATTCCCATCTAACCGGCCTCCGTCTGTTGTGTCTGTGGTTGCGTATATAGCGCGAATAAGGGGTCGTCGGCTGCCAGTTCCGCCTCAAGCTGCCGGCGGTAGTTGGCAAGGTCGCTCTCTTCGTCCTCTTCTGATTTGCGCTCACCGGTGCTTTTTGAGAGCGAAGTGTCAGTGGACGAGGCGCTCCAGTCGCGCAGGACGAAAAAGAGCAGGATGCCACCGCCGAGCAGCAGGCCGATAGGGGCAAGGTAGGCCAGCATACTGAAGCCCTGCCACTGCGGCTCCCACACGATGGATTGACCGTAGCGGGCGGCGAAGTAGTCGATGATCTGCTGTTCCGATTTGCCGGATTGCAGTTGCTGGCGAATAACAGCGCGCATCTGCTGCGCGATCAGTGAGGGTGAGTCGGCCACCGATTCGCTCTGGCAGACGGGACATTTCAACTGCGAACCCACGTCCTGCACTTTTTGATCGAGCGTCTGCTGTGGCGGTGTCGTAATCATCACATATGACCAGATGGCCCCCAGGATTGCCAGCACAATCAGCGCCAGGAAAAGCGGTCTCCAACGCCTCATATCACCGCCTCCTCGTCGTGTGAGTCACCTGGTACCGTAGTAGGGGCGATGCCTTGTGCTCGCCCGATTTTGCCATTGTGAGAAACCGTGATCGGTTCAGGGATATCGGGACGGACGGGCGAGCACAAGGCATCGCCCCTACGGATAGTAGCCTGATGGGAGCGTTTGCGGCGGTCGGGCCACCAGCAGGTGATGCCACCGAGGATCATGAGGATGCCGCCGTACCAGACGAGCGGGGTGAGCGGGTTGACGAAGATATGGATGTCCGCCTGAGCCGCGCCTTGCCAGTCGTTGAGCAGCACGTAGAAATCGGTCAGATTGTAGTTCGGAATGGGAATCAGGCTGGCCGGCTGGTTGCCGAAGTGCGCGTAGAAGGTGCGGCCTGGATAGAGGTAGCCCTGAAGCTGGCCGTTGTGCCACACTTGCAACTGCGCCGTGATGGTTTCGGTGCCGGGATTCTTCACGTCAATGTTGCCCAGATACGTGAACTGGTAGCCGTCAACCGTCATTTCCTGGCCGGGGTGCAGCACGGCGTCTTGCTGCGTCTGGAAGAAGTGCGAGCCGATGACGCCGACCGCCAGCAGCACCAGTCCCAGGTGAACGATGTAGCCGCCGTAGCGCTGGCGATAGCGTTGAATGAGCCGGTAGAGCGCGACGGGATAGGCTTCGCCATGCTTGTGGCGCACGCGCATTCCGCGCCAGAGTTCGTAGAGGATGGCTCCGGCAGTGAAGGCGCAGACGGCGAAACCAACGTTGGCCAAGATGTCGCGCACACCAGCCAGAGGCAGGATGGCGGCACAGGCGGCAGCCGCCAGCGCAGGAATGCCCAGGTTGCGCCACAGCTTGCTCAGCGAGGTGCGCCGCCACGCCAGCAAGGGGCCGACTCCCATTGCCAGGATCAGGATGGCGAAGAGCGGCCCATTGACCCGCTCGTAGAAGGGCGCACCCACGCTCATCGCCTGCTTGCTCAGGGCAGCGGAGAGCAGTGGGAAGAGCGTCCCCCACAGCGTGGCGAAGGCGATGCCGACGAGCAGCAGGTTATTGAGCAGGAAGATGCCCTCTCGCGAAACCACCGAGTCGAACTCTTGCTCCGGGCGCAGCCTCGGCAGGCGGAAGACGAAGAGCGCGCTGCTGAAGGCGATCACGATGACCAGAAAGACGAAATAATAGCTGCCGATATCGGAGTAAGCGAAGGAATGTACGGAACTGATGATGCCGCTGCGCACCTCGAAGGTGCCGAAGATCGAGAGCGCGAACGAGGCGACGACCAGGCAGAGGTTCCAGACCTTGAGCATTCCGCGCCGCTCCTG
>DASTKE010000266.1:0-2290 GCA_035716105.1 Ktedonobacteraceae bacterium
GTTTTCGCTGTTCTACCTCGGCCTGGCAGCCGGAGGCCCGGCGCTGTTCTGGACATGGCCCATTGTGGCTATCGGACAGTTCATCGTAGCGCTGAACTTCGCTGAACTGGCCTCGCACTTTCCCATTGCCGGCTCCATCTATCAATGGAGCAAGCGACTTTCGGGCCACACACTGGGCTGGTTCACCGGTTGGATCTATTTCTTTGCCGGTATCCTGACCATCACGGCGGTCGCCTACACCGTTCCCATTCCGTTGATGGCCATTTTCCCCGGTATTCCGGCAACCATTCTAGGCTTGCCCAGCGCGGTCTTTATCGCCCTCCTCTTTATCGTCATCAGTACCGTCATCAACGTGGCAGGCGTGCGCTTGCTGAGCATCATCAACAATATTGGCGTGGCGGCTGAGATCGTTGGTATGATCGGCTTCGCGCTGATCCTGCTAATCTTCCACCACAACCAATCGTTCGGCTTTCTCTTCCAGGGACCGCACACCTCGCTGCAAACTGCCGCGCAGCCCTGGACGCCCGGCTTTGGCACCAGCTACTTCGGAGCCTTTCTGGCGGCTATGTTCATGTCCCTGTTTGTGATTTACGGGTTCGATACTGCCGGAACGCTGGGCGAAGAGACGCGAGACCCCCAGCGCAACGCGCCGCGTGGCGTGCTCTGGGCCATCGGCCTCTCCTTCATCGCTGGACTGCTCTTCCTGGGTGGCACGCTGCTCTCGATCTCGAACTATCCCAAGATTGAGGGCATCGCGCAGGGAGCGAACTACTTGCAGGCGCTGCCGACCATCATTCAGGACGCGCTCGGCCCCTTCTGGGGCAATGTCTACCTCTTCGTCGTGCTGATCGCCGTCTGCGTCTGTACACTGGCGATCCAGTCCGCCACCATCAGATTAATGTTCTCGATGGGCCGTGATGGTCGCCTGCCCTTCGGGAAAGTCTGGGGAACGGTCAATAGCACCTTCCGCACACCCATGTGGGCAGGTATCGCCGTCGCCGTGCTCTCCGCGCTGCCCTTCCTGGTCAGCCAGGCTATCGGCGTCATCGTCACCGGCGCGACGGGCATGATCTACCTGTCGTACTTCATGAACAACATCGCTTCCCTCAGTGCCCGCTTCAAGGGTTGGCCAAGGGTGAAAGCGCCCTTCAGCCTGGGTCGCTGGGGTATCCTGGTGAACGTGGTGGCGCTGGTCTACGGCGGTTTGATGATTATCAACTTCCTGTGGTTCGGTGGGCTGCGCAACGTCTATACCAACCCGGTGCTGGGCGCGGCCTTCCCATCGTGGGCAAGCGTTCCCGTGCTTGGTGGCACGCCCATATTCGAGTTCTCGCTGCTCGTCTTCTTCGTCATCGGAGCCATTTACTGGTTCGGCTTCAAACGCCGCGCCGTCATCGCCAGTGGCGATCAAAGGGCCGAGGCACTGCTCGACTAGCTAGCCATGAAAAACCGGCTCAAACGTGTCATTCTGAGCGCCGCGAAGAATCTTTCGCGAGCAGAGGAGCAAGAGAGCGAGCCAGAGATTCTTCGCTTCGCTCAGAATGACATCCGAGAGGCTCTTTTTCATGGCACGCCCTGACCGCAGTTTCAAGCGTTGGGCAGCAGCAGCAAAGGCAGCGCAGCAGCCTCCTCCTGCCATCTTATTGATCCACAGTGTCGACGACGAGTACATTCCTTTCTCTCATGCCCAGCAGATTGCGGCGCAAGCCCAGGCCTGTCATATCCCTATCGAAACTTACTTTGTCCGCCATGCCACCCACGGCGGAGCCTACGGAAGTGACCCCGCGCAGTATGTGGCACGATTGAAGCACTTCCTGGCTCAACAGACGGGGATACTCCCCAGTTCTAGAGAGAAACCTCTTGCCTCTACGGAACTCGCAATGTCTCTAACCGAGCGGCACTCGTTGTAGCTCGGCGTGCGATCTCCTCCAGCGAAGTGAGTTGGATACCGAAAGCGCGAGCGGTCTCGGTCATGTCGTAGTGGAGATTTGCGGTATCCATGTAGATGCCAGAACGTATTTGACGGCTCAAGGCGGGATTGATTGGCCGCATCAGGATGGACATGACACGCATCATCTGGAGAGGAATATGACGCTTTTGCACCTGGCGTCCGCTTACGCGCTCAAAAGTCTCGGCCACCTGGTTCAGCGTCAGGTTCTCAGGTCCACCTGGTAAATGCCCTACCATGTGAGCAGGTTTAGCCCTCAAATGTGAGCAATTGCCCTCAATCTTGAGCAATAGGATCATTGATCGAATGGAAAGCCGCTCTAGAAGCGAATCGCCACGTACC
>DASTKE010000267.1:0-3357 GCA_035716105.1 Ktedonobacteraceae bacterium
CGCGATATCAAACCCTCCAACATTATCGTATCGCCGCTGCTCAACGAGTCGGTGCTGGTGGATTTTGGCATTGCGAAGGAGCAAGAACCCGACGGGACAACGACGATGATACGGCGCGCCTCGCCCGGCTACGCTGCACCGGAGCAATATAGCCGTGGCACCAATATGCGCACCGATGTCTATGGTTTCGCTGCCACTGTCTCTACCCTGCTGACAGGCACGATTCCGGTAGATGCGCTCTCTCGCATGACGGAAATAGGCAGTCTGGGAACAGACCCGCTTGTACCCGTCAACCAGCTCAATCCCGCAATCCCACAACAGGCTGCCGGCGTCATCCAACGCGCCATGTCTATCAATCCCAATGAACGCTATGCAAGCATTCAGGACTTCTGGCAAGCGCTGAACGCTGCCCAGGAAGCGGCACCGGATGCTGAGGACGGCGGGCCAATCACGCTCCTTCCCCAGGAAAGCGGGTTCGCGCCT
Source organism: Ktedonobacteraceae bacterium (assembly GCA_035716105.1). Taxonomy (GTDB): domain Bacteria; phylum Chloroflexota; class Ktedonobacteria; order Ktedonobacterales; family Ktedonobacteraceae; genus CADDYT01. The sequence goes on from DASTKE010000267.1 coordinate 484, forward strand.
CTCGCTTATCAGCAGGAGAGTGGAAGCGCTCCGAGACCAACCGTCCAGGTGTTGAAGCTTCCACGAGAAAGCAGGAAACGCGGTTTTCTTCTCCTGCCTCTTGCTTTGCTCGCTATTTTTCTTATAGTCGGTGCTGGCGTGCTTTTCCGGGTATTTTCCACGGGTCAGCGCTCACAGGTACCGGTAGTTCCTTCGCCGGTGGCGCATCATACCACCGTTGCTACGCCTACTTTGACGCCGACGCCGACGACGAAGCCAACGGCAACGCCGACATCCCGGCCCTTGCCGACAGCACCTCCTACCACCGTTCCGAGTAACTATCCGGTGCTTGTCTCCTCCTATGGAGGCACCATTCATAACACGCTAGCAAACGTCAGTACCACGATGACGCTCACCTCCGTGCGGCAAAACGGCGGCGCGTTGAGTGGCTACCTTACTGTTGGTTCGACGTTGCAGGGCAGCGGTTCGTTTAATGGCAACGTTGCCACAAATGGCAGTATCCATTTCCTGGTGCAGTCATTCGCCAATCACCTGCCGCTCTATTTTTATGGCACTGTCAATAAGAATGGCAGTATGAGTGGCAGCTATTGTAGCTGGCAAAATAACCAGTGTAGTTACGTTGGTGGTGGCTATGGCACCTGGACAGTGGCTCCTACCTCCGCGTTCACCCCGAATTTCTCCTCATCCGCAATCATCGCGCCGGGTAGTGGTGAAGCACGAAGAGGTGTCTCCAGGATGATCGGGTAGGCCGTGTCTGTCTAGAGAGGATTTGATAGGCGGCATTACCGGAAACGAATACCCCGTCTCGTTTATTTATAAGAGAGGGGTATATGCCGTACATGAGTTTGCGCTACCATTCATTTCCTACTATAATGAAAAGCCGGATCATTTGAGTATATGAACATGCTGTGTGCCGAAAATACAATGCTATCTCATCAATAAATACTTTCTATCCGAGCAGAAAAGTTAGTCGAGAGGTGAAGTGTGCAGGAAGTAGAGTCAACGCTCACGGAAGGAACAGTCCTTCAAAACCGGTATACTGTGGAACGTCTCCTGGGGAAAGGTGGTTTTGGAGCTGTCTATCTCGTGCGAGATATGCGTGTGAGGAGCAACCTGTTTGCTCTGAAAGAGGTAATTGATCCGAGTAAGCGAGACCGCAAGCGCTTTATCTTTGAAGGCGAACTGCTCAAGCAACTTGACCATCCGGCTTTAACTCGTGTTTATCGCGTGTTTGAGAATGAGCCGGAGAAGCGTGTCTATCTGCTGATGGATTATATTGAGGGGCCGAATCTGGAACACCTGCGGCAGCAGCAGCCAGGAAAACGCTTCCCACTGCCAGAAGTGCTGCATATCATGGCCCCCATCATGGATGCCGTTGGCTACCTGCACAGCCAGCAGCCACCCATCATTCACCGCGACATTAAACCGTCGAATATCATTGTGCCTGAGAAGGGCGATGAGCCGGTACTGGTCGATTTCGGCATCGCCAAAGCTTACGACCCTGAGTCTACAACGACGGCCATACGCCGCGCCTCGCCTGGCTATGGCGCGCCTGAGCAGTACAGCAAAGGCACCAACACGCGCACCGATATTTACGGTCTGGCAGCAACAGTCTACGCGCTGCTCAGCGGTGAAGTGCCGGTTGATGCTTTCACCCGTATGACGGCTCTGGGTTCCAACAGCAAAGACCCGTTGGTGCCAATCGATACGCTGGTGCCTGGTATTCCTAAGCACGTGGCGGAAGCCATTCAGCAGGCACTGGCGATCAACAGCCAGGATCGTTTCGCGACGGTGGAGCAATTCTGGCAAGCGCTCAATGCGCGTCCTGTGCGGCAGTCGCCAACGACGGTAGTGGCAAAGCGTGAGCCAGAGAGCAGCCCGGAGGCGTTGATGCTTGGTGCCGCGGCTGCTGGTGCAGCACCGGTGTTAGAAAATAAGACCACGCAGCCACGCCAGCATCTTGCCGCGTTCGCTGCACCGGGTGTTCCAGGAGCGTCGCCAGCGCGCTCATCATGGCGAGGCATGGGGAGGTTGTTTCCCTTTTTACTGGTGCTGCTGGCTCTGCTCGTCGGTCTGGGAATGGGCATCGGTTTCTGGGCGTATCTGTCAGGTAGCCATAATGCACCGGGGACGCCCTCGCTTGCCCGTCGCGCAACGTCTCCCGCCGCAGCGCATGTTTCACCAACAGCTACCCATGCGACGCGGCCCACAGCAACACCTGCACATAAGCATGCGACACCAACGCCGGGTACGGCTCCCGTCGTTGTGCCAACAGCACAGCCAACGCAGCAGCCAAAACCAACACCCGTCCCCACGCGGAAACCAACAACTCCTCCAGTCGTCTACCCAAATGTGGCGGGCGCATATAGCGGCAATATTCACAACACTACAGCGAATATCTCCGGGACGATGTCGCTTTCGGTTCGACAGAGCGGCGGCGCGATCAATGGCCACTTCACAGTCAGTTCACCGCTGCAAGGGAGCAATAATTTTACTGGTAGCATCACGACCGGTCGATATATCCAGTTCACGGTTCAGAGCTACAATGGCGCGGCTCCCCTTCTCTTCTGGGGAAATGTTGCATCAAACAACAGCATGAATGGGCAATATTGCAGCCTGGACTCTGCCGGGCAATGTAGCGCCAGCGCCGGTGCCGGAGGTACCTGGAACGTGGTCTCGACAAATGGCGGCTCGTGATCGCAACCGCTTTCTAACTATACGATCGGTGGAGTGAAAGGGAGGAGCCGCAGATGCTCATATCTACGGCTTCTTCTCGCTCTGCCCCAAGTATCTCCATCCTTGTGGGAGAAGTCGTAGGGGCGATGCCTTGTGCTCGCCCGCGCTGGAGCCATCACGGACGCGGGCGAGCACCAG
>DASTKE010000268.1:0-2076 GCA_035716105.1 Ktedonobacteraceae bacterium
AATCTGCTGTAATTTGAAAGGCATCGAAGGTCTCCTTGCTTGCACTGATGGTACTTTCGATTCGTACGTTCAGTATCGCACATCGAGACCTTCTTCTTATTTGAATGGCATTGTCCCCTTGCGGGTGGCTTGCTGAACTTGTACCTCTTACGTTAACACCTTTGGTGGCATCCCCTTGTGAGTGCCAAGCTCCAACCCTTGACGCTCCTTTTGCAGAGTGCTATGGTAGCAACAAGATGGCGGGGCGCAATGGCGCGCCTCGCGGAGCCGTTGAGAGGATTGGATACGCATGGCTATTATTGAGACGCAGATAGATCGGAACAGCCCCGAATTTCAGGAGAACACACAGTACTTCCAGGAACAGTTGGCGTTGCTGCGGCAGCGCATTGAACAGGTGCAGCAGGGCGGCGGACCGCAGGCTATCGCACGGCATCGCAAGCGCAACAAGCTGCTGGCACGCGAACGCATTCAGGTGTTGTGCGATCCCGATACACCCTTTCTCGAACTCAGTCCCCTGGCGGCATGGGATATGTATGACAACGACGCACCCTCGGCGGGTATCGTGACGGGTATCGGCGTCGTCGAGGGGCAGGAGTGCATGATTGTCGCCAACGACGCCACCGTCAAGGGCGGCACATACTATCCGATGACCGTCAAGAAGCATTTACGGGCGCAGGAGATCGCCGAGCAGAATCACTTGCCCTGCATCTACCTAGTCGATTCGGGCGGCGCGTTCCTCCCTTTGCAGGCGGATGTTTTTCCCGACCGCGAACACTTCGGGCGCATCTTCTACAACCAGGCGCGCATGTCAAGCCAGCGCATTCCGCAGATCGCTGCTGTGATGGGTTCCTGCACGGCAGGCGGCGCGTATGTCCCGGCCATGAGCGATGAAACGGTGATTGTGCGCGGCAATGGCACCATCTTCCTGGCCGGACCACCGCTGGTCAAGGCCGCGACGGGCGAGGAGGTCAGCGCGGAAGAACTGGGTGGAGCCGATGTACATTCGCGCATCTCCGGCGTGACCGACCACTACGCCCTGAACGACGAACACGCGCTGGCGATTGTGCGCAGCATCGTCTCCAACCTCAACCGGCGCACGTACATTCCCTGGGAGATTCGCGAGCCGGAGTCGCCGCGCTACGACCCCGCCGAACTGTACGGCATCGTTCCACGTGATAATCGCAAAAGCTACGATGTGCATGAGGTGATCGCCCGCATTGTCGATGGAAGCCAGTTTCACGAGTTCAAGGCGCTGTATGGCACCACGCTGGTCTGTGGCTTTGCGCGGTTGATGGGTTATCCGGTTGGGATTATCGCCAATAACGGCATCCTCTTCTCGGAAAGCGCACTCAAGGCTACCCATTTCATCGAACTGTGCGCGCAGCGCCAGACGCCGCTCATCTTCTTGCAGAACATCACCGGCTTCATGGTGGGCAAACAGTACGAGAACGGCGGCATCGCCAAAGACGGCGCGAAGATGGTGATGGCTGTCGCCAACGCGCCCGTGCCGCGCTTCACAGTGATTATCGGCGGCTCGTTCGGAGCTGGCAACTACGGCATGTGCGGCCGCGCCTACTCGCCTCGCCAGTTGTGGATGTGGCCCAATGCGCGCATCTCCGTCATGGGCGGCGAACAGGCCGCGAGCGTGCTGACATCAGTGAGTGGCAAAACGATGTCGCTAGAGGAAGAGGCAGAGTTCAAACGGCCCATCCTGGACAAATACGAGGCCGAGGGCAATCCCTACTACAGCACCGCTCGCCTCTGGGATGATGGCATCATCGATCCTCGCGATACGCGCACAGTGCTGGGACTCGGCATCGCCGCCTCGCTCAACGCTCCCATGCCTGAAACTCCATTCGGTGTCTTTCGCATGTAAGAGGTACAGGAGGAATCACATCAATGTTGAAAGCCATCGAGTGCAATATCCAGGAACATACCTTCAGGCATGTCACCAGCCTTGAACAGGCCAGCGAGGTGCAGAATAGCCCGGATACCATCCTCTGGCTTGACCTGCATAACCCGTCGCAACAAGAGCTAGCGGAACTCGGCAAAAAATTCTCGCTGCACCCTCTGGCT
>DASTKE010000269.1:0-4276 GCA_035716105.1 Ktedonobacteraceae bacterium
TTGCAGATCATCTATCAATGCATAAGGCACGAGGGGGAGAAAGACCGAAGTCGTCTGCACTCTTTTTCCTTCTTTCTGGTCTTCTTTGTCTTTATTTCCACAGAGCTTTAAGAATAGTGAATACAAATGGTCAACGCAGTGTTCCCTCCGTCTGGGGGTTTGCCGCGAGGTAGCGGGTGAACCACTGGCTTGCCAGTTGCGCGACCTTCTCCAACGCGCCGGATTCCTCAAACAGGTGCGTTGCCCCAGGAACAATTTCAATCTGCTTTGGTCCCCTCAACGGCGAGAGTGCCATGCGGTTCAATTCGATCACCTGCGTATCATTGCCACCCACAATCAAGAGGGTAGGGGCCAGTACCTCGGTCAGCTTTGAACCGGCCAGGTCGGGTCGGCCTCCACGTGAGACGACCGCGCCGATCTGAAGAGGAAGCCCCGCGGCGGCAACCAGAGCGGCGGCGGCACCTGTACTGGCTCCAAAGCAGCCAGTTTTGAGGTTAGCTGTATCCGCATTCGTCGTCAGCCAGTTCGCTGCTCCCACAACCCGCTCACTGAGCAGGGGAATATCAAAGCGCAGGTGGGCGGTATGCTGATCTTCCGCCTCTTCTCGCGGAGTAAGCAGATCGATTAACAGGGTCGCAAAACCAGCGTTCTGCAAGACCCGGGCTACGTACTGGTTGCGCGGGCTATGCCTGCTGCTCCCGCTGCCATGCGCGAAGAGCACCACCCCTTGAGCGTTCTCTGGAATGTTCAAATTGCCTTCAAGTATAATGTTCGGTGCAACTTGCACCTGAACCTGATTTGCCGTGATGTGCATATCTTCTCGGCGCTGTCCTTTCTGAAGATGCGCCATCCCTCCTTATCCACTATTTCCTTCCTGTGGTCAATGAAAGCTTTGTAATGTACACTTTCTCTATATTACACGAATTTTTTACGTTGAGAGATGAAGGAGTTGAAAAGTGAGCTTTGCCGATAGCATCTTGACGGAGAACCTGGAACCCCTGCGCCAGCGCCTGCTCTATCATCCGCTCTGGAGAGCCATAGAACAGGGAACATTAGCACGGGAGCGCTTGCGCGTATTTGCCTTGCAGGACTGGTGGTTGGTGCGCGAAGCCTACCGGCTGGATGCCCTGGCTGTGGCCGGTGTTTCTGATCTTGAGATACAGGAACTCTTGCTTGCCAAACTCGTGCCGAAAATCGGTGGCTACAAACTGCTGCTGCGTTTCGGTGAGGCGCTTGGCCTTTCACGAAGCGATTTTGATAACGTTGAGCCGTTAGCAGGATGCATGGCCTTGACCAACTTCTTTTATTGGATGCTGGCCTATGGTACTTCTGGCGAAAAGCTGGCTGCGGTCAGTGCCAGCGAGGATATTTTCATTCAGATATGCGCCCGCATTGGTCCCGCGCTCACGCGCAACTACGGCTTGAGCGCCGAACAGGTCGCGTTTTTCACCGCCCACGACGAGATCGGAACGCACGTCACGCCCGTCGACGAGGCGCTACTGGCTCGCTACGATACGCCCGAAGAACGCCGACGCATCACCCGTGCCGTGCGTTTGAGCCACGAATACGAATTGATGTTTTACGACACCGTCCTGACGGTTCCGTTAGAAGCTGGTACATAGTGAGGTAACTATTCTGCGGTCTGCGACGTATTCTGTATGTAAAGAAGGAACAGCTACACGGTGAAAGAGCAGTCTGAAGGAGATCATCATGGTTCAGCAAGCGAGCATACCAGCGTTGATTGGCGAGAAACTGGCGGCGTTTGAACACATACAACCGGAATTTGAGGAGTGTTTTCGTTTTGTGCAGGATGTGCAGGGGCAGGATCGCTTCCCCGCGTTTCCTGTCGCCGAAACCGTCCACTTTATGCACGCCCTCTGGCTGTGCGAATGCAAAGATCGCTTGTTGAGCGTGTACCGCAATATCGAGCGTTACGAGGGCCACTATTGCCTGGAACTGATGAGGCGCTGGCAGCAGGGAGATACCGCCGATGTGGTGGCCTTCATCCAGCGTAAAATGGATATGCCCCCGCTCGCGGCGTTGACCCGGCAGTACGAAATGGCGCAGCAGAGCGGTGGCAATCTGGGACTTGCCGGTCGTCTCGCGCACGGGCGGCTCGTTCAGGTGCATCGCAGCATGAATTTCTTGCAAGCCCTCGATGCCATCTTTGCCTTGCAGCAAGACGAATTAGTGCAGCAGGTGCGAGCCGCTTGCGCTCACTATGGACATCAACCCGCCCAGATCGAGCAGCAACTGGCCAAGTTCGACGCGCCGATCTACTCCTATGCCCCGCATCAAGCCCTTGCCCAGCTCAATATGACGGTCATGAACGCTCTAGGCGTGCAGGTCTTAAACTATCCATCCGACCAGCCCGGCCAGCGCTCCTGGCGCGTGCTTGCGCCGAAGGCTCTGCCCGTTCCCCATGCCGAACACGTTTTTTCAGCCGACTTTCCACCCGGTCCCCATGCCCAGCACGTCATCTTCGGCTACCTGGAACGTATCACCCCCTGGTACAACAACCCCAAAAACAAAGACTTCGTCGACCGGCCTGAATATAATGGCGTTGAGGAGGTGTAGTATGTCCATGTGGTGTTAAAAATAGCTGAGCCGCATTATTCAGCCATTTTTGACACCACATGGATAGCTTCCTAACCTGATGTTGTGCCAGGAATGGGATTCGTGGGCAAGAGCATCGGTGGTCTGGGCGATTGGGAGAAGTCGAAATCGTTGACCAGGTTGCCGAGGATGGAGGCGTTCTCGCGCACGTCCGGGCGCGGGTCTGGTCGCCCATCCGTCTTTGGATCGAGGCGCTGGCTGTTCAGGAAGTCGTCTTCAATGAACTTCAGGTAGGCATCGAAGCTGAGCGTCTGGTGGTCGATGTAGCCCTTTTTGGCGTAGGGGCTGATGACGATGCCGGGAACGCGCAGCCCGTAGCCGTTTTGATCGACCGTGGGAGGCACGACGTGATCGTAGAAGCCGCCCCAGTCGTCCCAGGCCAGGAAGATGGCCGTGCTATTCCAGTCCGGCCCTTGCATCACCGCATTAATCAGCCCTGTCACGTAGGACTGACCGGCGCTCACCAGGGCGGGTGGATGTTCGCTCACTTTGCCAGTGGGGTCGATCCACGAAACGGCTGGCAGATTGCCCTTTTTGGCTGCCGCGTAGTAGTTGTTCAATGACTGGATGTTGGAGAGTTGTCCATCCTGTTTGACGGTGTCAAAATCTGGCAGTGGATTCCAGATGCCCGGCGTCTTTGCCCCCTGCTTGACCGTTCCGCACGAAGCCGCGTCATCCTCGCAGTCCGGCTCTGTGCCTGGCGCGACATAATAGGCCCAACCCACATTTGCCTTATGCAGCAGGTAGGTGAGATCCGTCCAGGCGTAATCCGCTTTGTACGTGTTGGCCTGTTGCAGGCTCACCGGCCCTTTGATGTTGTTGACACAACTCTGCGGATCGCCCGCCTTGCTGCACGAAGCCGACCATGCCGAGACCATAAAGAGGTGCGCGGGCAGACTCCAGGAGGCGTCTGGCTCAAACATATGGTCTTGCAGCACAAAGTTTTTGGCATAGGCCCAGTAGTTGGGAATTTCATGGTAGTCGTGATAGCCCATTACATCGGTTTGTCCCTTCGCGCTGCACGCGGGATTATCCGGGTTGATGCAGCTTCCCTTGCCTTTCTCGGCCTGCCTGATGAAGCCATCCATCTTTCCGCCATCGATATCAACGGTAGCATTTGCCGCGCCATGTGGACCTCCATGATTCAGGTCCTGCGTATCATGGTAGGGCTTCGTACATTGACCCGTGAGTGGATTGTTGACACAGACTGTGGGGACACCATTTTGCATCGGGATGCCGTCTGCGCCGGGGAATGTGCCAAAGTAGCTATCAAAAGAACGATTCTCCTGCATAATGACGATGATGTGCTGAATCTTGTGAATGCCAGTGCTGGCACCGGTCGTGGGACTACTTGAGCCTCCACACGCCGCCAGCGCCGTTGTAGACAGCAGGAGCACCATTAAAAACGTCAGCGGTTGATGGGAGTTCGTCAGCGTCTTTTTGAACGTATTCACATCGATCACCTGCCTGTTCGCTTGTAAATGACTTCCAAATTACCTGGCTTTTTCTCTCGTCAAGCAGTCCTCTCCATCCTGCCCGATGAGAGTGTCAAACCGTTTATCAATAGTCTATGTATATTGTAGCTGTGGGAACTCAAGAAACCCTCAAGGAAGAATAAGAATTTGGTTAGTCTTTTTCCGCAGCGAGCGAGCAGTGCAAG